>RFJB01000074.1 GCA_003695045.1 Candidatus Woesearchaeota archaeon
CATTGTTGGAACAGATAAACAAGGAGTTGTATTCGGGATACCTTTACCTTTCGATGGCTGCGTATTTTGAGAGCCAGAACCTTAACGGAATGGCTTCATGGATGAAGCGGCAGTCAGCAGAGGAATACAGCCATGCAATGAAGATATTCGACTTTGTCAATGAGAGAGGCGGAAGGGTTCTGCTTGAAGCAATTGACAAGCCGAAGCAGGAGTGGAAATCTGCTCTTGAAGTTTTCAAGGACGCTTATGAGCACGAAGTTGAAGTGACGAAGAGCATTAACGCTCTTGTCGACCTCGCAAGGGAAGAGAACGACAAGGCAACAGAAGTGTTCCTTCAGTGGTTCGTCCAGGAGCAGGTTGAAGAAGAGTCCTCCGTCAGCGAGATTGTGGAGAAGCTCAAAAAGATTGAGAACCATCCGGGAGCAATCTTCATGCTGGACGCGCATCTTGGCTCGAGAAAATAAGAGGTAGAGCAGAATGGCGGCAGTAACTACCGAGGATGGCAGACGAGAGGAAGTTCAGGACGGAGAGAGCATCAAGGATGCGTGCGAAAAGCTCGGAGTTCCTTTTGGATGCAGCGAAGGCATTTGCGGCGCCTGCGAGATAGAAGTTGTCGAGGGGTTTGAGAACCTCTCGGACAAAACGCAAAACGAAGAGGACATGGGGCTGGAAGAGAACAGGCGGCTCGCATGCCAGTGCAAAATAAAACAGGGAGAAATTAAGATAAGATTCTGAGGTGATTGAGGATGGCTGTTAAGATAAATGAAAAGGCGCCTGACTTCAAGGTCAAGGCGTACCACAACGAGGACTTCAAGGAGATTTCCCTTTCTGACTACAAGGGAAAATGGGTTGTTCTGTTTTTTTACCCGGCGGACTTTACATTTGTATGCCCGACAGAACTTGAAGAGCTGGCAGAGAACTATGGGGAACTTCAAAAGCTTGGAGTTGAAGTTCTGTCATGCAGCACTGACACCGAGTTCGTGCACAAGGCATGGCATGACAACAGCGAAGCAATAAAGAAGGTCAAGTTCCCGATGCTTGCCGACCCGACAGGAAAGGTTGCAAGGGACTACGGCGTATACATTGAAGAGGAAGGACTCGCTTTGAGAGGCACCTTCATAATAAATCCTGAAGGCGTTGTCAAGGCATACGAAGTAAATTCCAACGACATAGGGCGAAGCGCCAAGGAACTGATAAGGAAGATTCAGGCGGCGCAGTTCGTGGAAAAGCACAAGGGAGAAGTATGCCCTGCCAGTTGGGAACCGGGGAAGGAAACGCTAAAGCCGAGTTTGGACCTGGTCGGCAAGATTTAAGGAGGCGGCAAAGATGGGCTGCGGATGCAAGAACTGCGACTGTTCTAAGGAAGAAGAGGAAGGAAAGGATGCCTCTGAGAGAGAGGAAGAGTGAAGAAGAGAGAATAAGGAATCTGTTTTCCGCCCTCAGAAGAGAAGTCAGGCACTACAAGGTGCCTGTTATTGATTTGATTGAAGTCCAGACGGGAGACCCATACAGGGTCCTCGTCGGAACAATTCTTTCCGCAAGAACAAAAGATGAGACCACGGCGGCGGCGTCAAAAAGATTGTTTGAGAAAGCAAAGAATCTTGACGAACTCGCGAAGCTTAGTGTTAAGGAGATAGAAGCGCTTATTTTTCCGGTTGGGTTTTACAAGAACAAAGCAAGGTTTCTGAAAGAACTTCCAAAAGCAATAAGGAACGAGTTCAACGGGGAGATACCGAAAACGCTCGAGGGACTTATGCAGCTGCCAGGAGTGGGAAGAAAGACAGCAAACCTTGTTCTTTCTGTTGCCTTCAAAAAGCCGGCAATATGCGTCGATACGCACGTACACAGAATATCCAACAGGTTGGGGCTTGTGAAGACCTCAACTCCGCTGGAAACAGAGCTTGCTCTTCGGAGCGTGCTTCCCAAAAGATACTGGAAGGAAGTCAACAGGTTTTTCGTAGCTCTTGGACAGAACATATGCTCCCCGATAAGTCCGAAATGCAGCCGGTGTCCGATACGCAAAGAGTGCGGAAGGATTGGTGTTGAAAAAAGCAGGTAGGCCTTATGCGCATCACGGAATCGTTCAAAAGAGAACTGGAAAAAGTCCCCCCTGAAGCTGCGAGGCAGATAAGATTGCGAATGCGCGAGTTTGAGAGAGTGAGAAACTCGCCTTCGGACAGGTGGTTTTCTGAGCTGTGCTTCTGCATCCTTACTGCTAATTCCAAAGCAGAGACCGCAATAAGCATTCAGAATTCTCTTGGAACACGGGGTTTTACTGACAGCGCACAGGAGGAAATCGCGCGGGCAATAAAAAGCCACAAGCACCGCTTTCACAATGTCAAGGCAGGTTATATTATTGAAGCGAGAAAGCACAGGGATATAAAAAGCAGAATAATGCAGATTATAGCTTCAGAACGAGACGAAATGGAGGGAGCAAAAAAGGCAAGGGACTGGCTTGTGGAAAACGTCAAGGGACTTGGAATGAAGGAAGCGTCCCACTTCCTGAGAAATGTGGGCTTCCCATATCTTGCGGTTCTTGACAGGCACATTCTCCGGTTTATCAAACAGCAAGGCATGGTCAAAGAAGTTCCGAAAACCATTAGCAGAAAAGAATATCTGAAACTCGAAAGCATTCTTGAGAGTGCATGCAATCAAACGGGAATGAATCAGGGAGAACTCGACTTTTACATGTGGTTTCTGATGACAGGAAGGGTTTTGAAATAGAAAGGAAAAGACAAGGATAGATTAATAAAGCAGGAAAGTTGAAAAGGGATTCCGGAAGAATTTCCCGAGAACGGGGGTGCGAGCATGTTCAAGAACAAGAGCGAAATAAAAAAGACAATTTCTGAAATCAAAAAGCAGGGGCTTTACAAGGATGAAAGGGTTATAACGACTCCCCAGGGCTCCGAAGTGAGAGTCGGAAGAAAAAAGCTTCTCAACTTCTGCGCGAACAATTATCTTGGCCTGGCGAATGACAAAAGGATAGTTAACGCCGCGATAAACGGCATAAAAAAATACGGATACGGCCTGTCCTCGGTAAGGTTCATCTGCGGCACTCAGAACATTCACAAAGAGCTTGAGAAGAAGGTCTCCAAATTTCTCGGAACAGAGGATACTATTCTTTATACATCCTGTTTTGATGCAAACACTGGCCTGTTTGAAACTCTTCTGAGCAAGGAAGATGCAGTTGTTTCAGACGCGTTGAACCATGCATCAATAATCGACGGAATACGCCTGTGCAAGGCGATGCGATTCATCTACAAGCACTCCGACATGCAGGACCTTGAAGAAAAACTGAAGGAAGCAAAAAAAGCCAAGGCAAAAAAAATCCTTATCGCGACTGACGGTGTGTTTTCAATGCAGGGCGATTTCGCCAACCTGCCCGAGATATGCCGTCTTGCAAAGAAGTACGGCGCCATGGTAATGGTTGATGATTCACACGCAACCGGTTTTGTGGGGCCTACCGGAAGGGGGACTCCCGAATACTTCGGCGTGCAAAAGGACGTCGACATAATTACCTCCACTTTTGGAAAGGCGCTTGGCGGAGCCACGGGAGGGTTCACTTCGGGAAGAAAAGAGATAATTGCTCTGCTAAGGCAGAAGTCAAGGCCTTACCTGTTCTCCAACAGTTTGCCGCCCGTTGTTGTTTCCGCCTCACTGAAAGCAATCGACATTATAGACAAAAGCTCGGGGCTCAGAAAAAAACTGGCAAAGAACACGGAGTACTTCAGAAAAAAGATGAAGGAAAAGGGATTCGAGATAATTGAGGGCACGCATCCCATTGTTGCTGTAATGCTCTATGATGCAAAGCTTGCGAAGAAGATGGCTGACCGTCTGTTGATGGAAGGGATTTATGTTGTTGGCTTCAGCTATCCTGTCGTTCCGAAGGGCGAGGCAAGAATACGGGTTCAGATTTCAGCAGCCCACACTAAAAATCAGATAGACACTCTTGTGGATGCGTTTGAAAGAATAGGCAGAAAAATCGGCGTGCTGAAGGGGAAGTAGGCATTTAGTCAGTCGTCGCAGTGGATTAGATCCGATGCCTTCGGAGGCGTGGTTCCCTCGTCGTATTTTTCAAGCTGATCCATTATCTCATCAAAAGGGTCTTTGGGACCTATGCGCCTCTGGACCATTATGCATATCCTTGAAACAACGTTGACTCCTGCCTTCTCACACATTGATATTGCTTTTTCGCTTTCGGCTCCGGGCTGGAGCCAGATGTTTTTTATTCCGAGCTTTATTGCCTCTGCAACTATCTTCTCTGTGGCTGCAGGAGGAGTAATCACGCTTATTGCATTTGGAACATCAGGAATGTCCGAGAGGGTGTGATAGCACCTGTCATTTTGAATTGTATCGTGATTGGGATTTACCGGCACAACATTCATGCCTGCCGATTTCAGGTCCTTGTAAACCTTGTACCCGTATTTCTCAGGATTGTTGCTTGCGCCGACCACTGCGATGAGTGCTTTTCCTTCAAAGAAGGGCTTCAGATCAGGTTTCATTTTTTCCTTCTCCTGACATGAACCGAACTCTGTTTGGGAGAGAGCTTTTTGTATGAAAGCCACAGCACAAGAAGGAGTTCTATAAGAATTACCACAGGCCTCCAGACCCTGTGAAGGTCGGAAAAGTAGATGGCAGTTCCGATGAACACCGAGATTAAGCCCCCGAACATGAATCCTGTGCCGACCCATTCGTTCAGCGGGTTCTTCTGCGAAGGCAATGAGACGCCTCCGAGAACAGCGGCAAGACCGAAAAGAGAGCTTATCACAAAGACAACGAAGGCGTGCTTTGAACTGGCATTATCGTAATCTGCAGAACACATGTTGCATTCATAGGAGACAGGACATCCGCTTTCGTTATAAGCATAATCTATATGGCCCCCTCTGGAAAAGCAGTCCTCGCTGAACTGTGGCGGGACATTAAGAGGACTGCAATCAGTTCCTTTTTCTGGCTCCGGAAAAAAGGGAGGCATTTTCTCGACGCAGTAGTCGCTGTAATCCGGAGATGGATAGAGCGCCTCAATAAAGGTGAACACAAATATGCTGAAGAGCACTGCAACAACAAAAACTACGAGTATTTTTTTGAGTTCCGCCATCAGGAAGGTAAATATGTTTTGAACTATAAAAACATTTCCAACGCAGCCCGAGGAAACAAGGATTAAAACAAAGAAATATATATGACGAACGTCTTAGGCAGATGCATGCACGAGACAGCAATTGCAAGGGGAATTCTGGAAGAAGCGCGAAAGCATGGAAAACTCAGGAAGATTGAAGTTGAAGTCGGCGAACTGGCCCACATTCCCGCAAAGGATCTTGAACCGACCCTCAGGGAGATGGCTGAATGCGAAGTGGTTGTCAGAGAAACGGAAAGCAGGGTTAGGTGCGTCTGCGGCTTTGAGGGCCGTCCCAAAATCGTTGAGAAAGGCCATGACATGACTTACTTTGAATGCCCTGAGTGCGGAAAGGTCCCGGAGGTTCTTGAGGGTAACCAAATTGTAATCTCGAATGTTGAAGTAGAATAAGCCGTGTTAAATAGAGGGAGTTTTGCATGTGCCTTGCCGTGCCCGGAAAGATAGTTGAGATTAATGGAGAAAAAGCTCTTGTGGATTTTGGCGGGGTAAAGAGGGAGGCGGACATTTCGCTGCTTGAAGCGCCAAAAGTCGGCGACTTCGTTCTCGTTCATGTCGGGTTTGCCATTCAGAAGGTTGATGAAACAAAGGCAAAGGACTCTTACTCCGCAATTCTGGAGAGTGGAGTTTGAAAATGGCGCGTGATGCTCAGGAAATAATACGAAGGATAAGAGAAATTGCTTCTTCTCTGGGAACCGTAAGGATTATGGAGGTCTGCGGAGGGCACACGAACACTATAATGAGGTACGGTATACGCGATGTTCTTCCAGACAATGTAAAGCTCATATCAGGTCCTGGTTGTCCTGTCTGCGTGACTTCGCAGCGGGACGTCGATTCGGTGGTGGAACTTGCCCTTAACGGAGTCAAGATTGCCACTTACGGGGACATGATGCATGTTCCAGGAACGACTATGAGTTTGGCAAAAGCGCACGAGAAGGGTGCTGATATTCAGGTTGTGTATTCTGTCGATGAGCTGAAGGAAAAAGACAGGGTTTTTTTCGGAGTGGGGTTTGAAACGACCACCCCTATGACCGCAAAGCTGTTAAGCCAGGGGTTCACGGTGTTTTCTGCTCACAAGCTCATGGAGCCCGCCATGAGAGCTGTTATGAAGGACATGAGGATTGACGGCTTTATAGACCCCGGGCACGTTTCGACCATAATCGGAACCAGAATGTGGAAAACCCTTGATGTTGCGCAGGTAATCTCCGGATTTGAGGCGGAGCATGTCCTCAGCTCCATAGAAATTCTCCTTGAGATGATTTCTCTGGGGAAGAAAGGGGTTGTCAACAATTATCCCGAGGTTGTCCGTGACGAGGGCAATACGCAGGCATGGGGGCTGGTGGAAAAAACCATGAAGGTGTGCGATGCTGAGTGGCGCGGCTTCGGCGTGATACCAAAGTCAGGGCTTGTTCCAAGAGACGAGATGCTCGATGCGAGAATAAAATTCAGGGAGATAATAGAAGGCGTGAAAACAAGGGAGACCCCTGGTTGCAGATGCCCTGATGTGATAAAGGGCGTGATAGAGCCGAAGGAGTGCCCTCTCTTTGGAAAAGCGTGCACACCGTCCAACCCCCGCGGTGCGTGTATGGTAAGCGAAACCGAAGGAGCGTGCGCGATAGCATTTAAATACGGAAAGAGCCTTTCCGAGGACAGGTGAACATATTGACTCATGATGATGCTGTTTCTCTGAGCGAAGGGGGCGGAGGAAAAGAGATGCAGGATCTCATTCAGCAGATTCGGAATCTGCTTCCTAAGACGGGAGAGTGGAGCAACACCGGAGACGACTCTGCAGCTCTGAAGATAGAAGGCAAAAGTGGAAAACTCTGCTTTACCTCCGACTCTTATGTTGTGACTCCCCTGTTCTTTCCGGGAGGCAACATTGGAAAGATTGCCTTCTGCGGAACAGTCAACGACCTCGCGGTTATGGGAGCAAAGCCCTTGGGGATTTCTCTCTCATTGATTATTGAAGAGGGATTTCCAAAGAAGGATTTGTTTTTGATTGTCAAAACAATAGCCGACCTCTCTGAAAAGACAGGAATTCCTGTCGTCACGGGAGACACAAAGGTTATGGAAAAGGGTAATATTGACGGGCTGGCAATAAACACGGCAGGTGTCGGAGTAACTGACAGAATTCTTGACGAAGCCCTTAAAGAAGGGGACAGGATTATCGTTTCGGGCAGCATTGGAAAACACGGGGCTGCTCTTCTTGCAGCACGATTTGGCATAAAGTCAGACATTCTCACTGACAGCAGGCCGCTGCTAAAGGAGATTGAGTCCGTCAGGGGATGGATACTTCAGGCAAAGGATGTCACGAGAGGGGGCCTCGCTGCTGTTCTGAATGAGGTTGCGGAAAAAAACGGGGTCAGGATTGTTGTTGATGAAGAAAGGATTCCTGTTGACGCAGGAACATCTGCCCTCTCGAGGATGCTGGGCATTGAACCGTATGTTCTTGCATGCGAGGGAACGTTTGTGTGCTTTTCAAGAAGGGAGCACTCGGAGAGGGTTGTGGCTGCGCTGAGAAAATTCAACTCAGAAGCTGCTGTGATAGGAGAGGTCGCAGGGAAAGGCGACCAGAGTGTAGGGAGGGTTTTTATGAAGACACGCATCGGAACGCGGGTGCTTCCAAACCCTTCAGGAAGAATAGTTCCAAGGATATGCTAGTCGTTTTTTCCGTCCTGAAAAAGAGCTGCCGCCGCCTGTCCCAACGCGATCCCTCCATCGCCGGGAGAAACACGCGGAAGAAGAATTCCCTTTCCGGCAAGCCATGATGCCATTATTCTGTTGTAAGCGCAACCCCCTGTAAAGAAAATGTTTTCGTTTCCCCAAAAGGACACAATCTCAAACATGCCCTGCGCAATATAGTAATGCACAAGCAGTGCAAGAAAACTCCTGTCAGCACCCATGTTGTCTAAAAGAAATCGGAAGAGAGGCGAAGTCATCAGGATTCTCTTTCCGTTCTCGGATTTTATCACGGGTTTGAGAAGAATTCCCTTTTTTGAGAGGACTGACTCGGTTCTGTTCAGAGCATAATCAATGCTTCCATTCTTTGCTTCTCTGATGACTGCCTTCATTGCTTCGGATTCCAGCAAGAGCGCAGGCCGTGCTTCGTAAGTCCTTTCACGACAAAGCCCGAGCAGGCATGCCGCGGCATCAAGAACCCTTCCGCAGCTGCTTGTTTCCGGACAGTTGAATCTGTTGTCAATCTGTATTTTGAGAGCTGATACTTCATCTTCGGATATCCCTCTGTTCACAACCTCCCTTGCGGCAATCTCTTCTCCGGCCGCTTTCATAAGGATTGAGAAAAGCATTCGCCACGGCTCTTTTGTGGCGGCATCCCCGCCGGGCTGTATGTGATTTTCAAGGTGTCCTGTTCTTGCTTCTCCCGAGAAGGTTTCCCCGCCCCAAATTTTTTCATCAGTTCCGAATCCAAGTCCGTCCGCAACTATGGCAGAGAATTCTTTCTTAACCCTGCCGTGAGAGGCAAGAGCGGAATAAGCGTGCGCCAAATGGTGCTGAACGCTTACTTTCGGTATTCCGAGCTTTTCTGAAATTCGTCTCGCAAGGACTGACACGTTATATGACGGGTGAAGGTCCGCCGAGATAATGTCCGGCGGGTTCCTGAGATTTGCCTGGATGTCGTGCGAGAACCTCTCGAGATTTTCAATAATGGATGTGTTTCCATAATCTCTTGAAAGCATAGCCGAACATTCTAGACTCTGATTTTTATTGTCATATGTGCATTCAAGAATGCAGAAGGATGAGTTCATTTCGGCTCCTGTTGCCAGAACAGTAAGGCGGCCTTGTTTTTTTATCTTGTCAAGCCAGCGGCGGTTTACAAGTTCAACAGGAACTGAAAAGCGGCATGTTTTCTCATGCGGCTTATGCAGCACAAGAGGAACTCCTGATACTGACTTTATGGTATCAAAGGATGGTATTTGAAATTCCCTGACGTTTTTTCTGCCAAATCGTTTTTCAAAGATTTCTGATTCATGGTCTCCGAACGAAAGAAACGCTTCGCCTTCAGAGTGAGGCGCACCGAGAAGACGCACAGGAGTTTCCAGTAATTCTCCTGCTTCAGGAAGAGTGCCGGGCTTTCTCTTCATCAGGAGAACGGCATGACCCTTTTCCAACATCTGTTCTTCAGGAGGGGAAACGAGAAAATTTTTTTGAACGAATACCTTCCCTGCAAGAATAAGGCGCGGATTCAACGATGCGCCCTGCGGCAAACCCTTTTTCATTGATGCATCCAAACTTACCGCTTTCACAGAGATTTGATTTCTCATGCGCTTTATGTGAGATAGGAGCTAAATAAAAACTTCTTTTTGTTGCAACGCAGGAGGAAGATGTAAAGGAAAGATTTATATAGGGTGTTTTGAGTAGATAGCGGTAAAGAGGGCAATCCCAAAAAGAGGTGTTTTTCATACTCGAAATTCGATTTCACGGAAGAGGCGGTCAGGGAGCAAAAACCGCAGCTGCATTCATTGCGGAGGCAGCGCAAAGGGAAGGCAAGTTTGTCCAGTCCTTTCCGGAGTACGGCGCTGAGAGGCAGGGGGCTCCCGTCACTGCATTCACAAGAATTTCTGACAGCAGGATTTATCTTCACTGCGGAATCACTGAGCCAGACATTGTTGTTGTCGTTGACCCGACACTTCTCAAGTCAATCCCTGTTGCAGAGGGGCTGAAGGAAAACGGTATGCTGGTTGTCAACACGGTTGAGCCCATTGAGAAGGTGAGGGAACACACGGGTTTCAACGGAAAAATCATAACTGTCGACGCGACAAAGATTGCTGTTGAAGAGATAGGCAAGGCAGTCACTAACACAGCAATGCTCGGAGCCCTTGAAAAGGCAAAAGAGATTGTTCCGTTTGAACACCTTCTCGAGATTACGCGGGAGCACTTTACCTACAAGCTTGGCGAGGATGTAGCCGAGAGGAATGTGAAGGCGCTCAAGAGAGCATATGAAGAGGCAAAAGTATGGTAACCGAGAATCACGATAAGAAAGGATGGAAAGAGATTCCGATTGGCGGAATAATAGAGGAAGCCGGAAACGCCGAGAGATATAAAACAGGAACATGGCGCTCGTTCAGGCCGGTTCATCATCCCGAGAAATGCACGAACTGCATGATTTGCTGGGTTAACTGCCCTGATACTGCAATAAAGGCAGGCGATGTTAACAGCCCTGATAAGGGCCTTGTCGGAAAAAACGACGACCCGAATCTTGCGAACTTCGGAGGGTTTGATTATGAGCACTGCAAGGGCTGCGGCATATGCGCTGCGGTCTGCCCGACAAAGGCGATAGACATGCACCCTGAAACAGAATTCCTTGACAAAGAGGGTGAGGAATAAGATGGTCAAAAAAGTTTTGAAGGCACTGACGGGTGCAGAATGCGTTGCAGAAGCAATGCGCCAGATAAACCCTGATGTTGTGGCTGCTTACCCCATCACTCCTCAAACTCCGATTATGCATGCCTTTTCACAGTTCGTTGCCGACGGCAAGGTTGACACTGAGTTTGTAACTGTTGAATCCGAGCACAGCGCAATGTCGGCAACCGTAGGTGCTTCTGCCGCAGGAAGCAGGGCAATGACGGCTACAAGCTCAAACGGTCTCGCGCTGATGTGGGAAGTGGTGCATATAGCTGCGTCAACAAGGTTGCCCATCGTCATGAACGTTGTCAACAGAGCCCTCTCCGGGCCTATAAACATACACTGCGACCATTCCGATTCAATGGGATGCAGGGATGCCGGCTGGATTCAGCTTTATTCGGAAACAGGGGAGGAAGCATATCACAACACAATCATGGCTGTCAGGATAGCCGAGCACCCGGACGTGCTTCTGCCTGTAATGGTGTGCCAGGACGGATTCATAACAAGCCACAGCGTTGAAACAAGCGAAATTCTGGATGATGAAACCGTGAAGAACTTCATTGGCGAACACAACGGGCACCACCCCCTCCTCAAAACAGAGAACCCCGTTACTGTCGGACCCCTGGATTTGTTTGATTATTATTTTGAGCACAAAAGGCAGCAGCTTGATGCGATGGAAAGAGCGAAGCCGATAATACAGTCAATTTTTGATGAGTTTGGAGCCATAGTCGGCAGGAAAATTGAATTCTTCGAGCCATACATGCTTGATGATGCCGAAGAAGCGGTCATATGCCTGAGTTCTTCGTGCGGAACGCTCAGGCATGTGGTTGATGAACTCAGAAAACAGGGCAGAAAGGTCGGTCTGTTAAAGGTAAGGGTGTTCAGGCCCTTCGACCAGAACAAGCTTGCTGAAATGATAAGGCACATTCCCGTGGTTGGCGTAATGGACCGAAGCGCAAGTTTTGGAGCTTTTGGAGGTCCGGTGTTCATGGAAGTAAGAAATGCCATTGCAGACGAATCTCAAAAGCCGCTGACTGTCAATTACATTTACGGTCTGGGAGGCAGGGAGTTCACTGTTGAACAGGCAAAACAGGTGTTTGATGAACTCAGGCAGGTAAGAGAGTCGGGAAATCCGGGCATCAAGGTTAGAACTCTCGGAGTCAGAGAATAGGTGTTGTGGTAATATGGTAAATTTAAGACAGCTTGCGAAGAAGGAAGAGCGGCTCGGACCGGGCCATAGAATGTGCCCCGGCTGTCCTCAGACAATGATTGTCAGGCTTGTAACCAAGGCGACGGACAGCCCTGTTGTAGTTGCCAATGCCACCGGCTGCCTAGAGGTATCCACTACTATCTATCCTTTCAGCGCATGGCGCGTTCCCTGGATTCATAATGCTTTTGAGAACTCTGCTGCCACCATCTCGGGAGTGGAAGCCGCTTACAAAGCCCTGAAGAAGAAGGGAAAGATTGACAAGGATGTTAAATTTCTCGTGTTTGCTGGAGACGGCGGAACTTACGACATAGGACTTCAGTCCCTCTCCGGAGCATTGGAGAGAGGTCACAATTTCGTTTATGTATGCCTGGATAATGAGGGATACATGAACACCGGAATTCAGAGGAGTTCTGCGACTCCTTTTGGCGCGTGGACAAACACCTCGCAGGTTGGAAGCATCCTGAAGGGAAAGCAGGAGTTTAAGAAGGATTTGACTTCTGTTGTGGCAAGCCATCACATTCCTTACGTGGCGCAGGCGTCTCCAAGCAATGTTCAGGACCTGTTTAAGAAGGCAAAGAAAGCATTTGAAACCGAAGGCCCTGCATTCATAAATGTTCTGGCACCGTGCGTTCCCGGGTGGAAGTATCCTTCGGAGCAGAGCATGGAGATTGCCAGGCTGGCTGTGGACAGCTGCTTCTGGCCGCTTTATGAGATTGAAAATGGAAAATACACGCTCAACTATGACCCCGGCGAGAAGAAGATTCCCATCATAAAGTGGCTTGAAAAGCAGAAGCGCTTCAGGCACCTCCTCAAGCCGGAGAATCAGCATATTGTTGAGAAGCTCCAGCAGCACGTTGATGCCATGTGGGAGAATATAAAGCGGCTTTCTGAAAACTAAGGGGAAGATATAAATAGTGCCTTTTTGTTCTTTTAAAGCATGAAATGTCCCTACTGCTCATCAAGTGATATCAAAGTAGTTGACAAGCGAGACACTGAAGACGGCAAAAGCATCAGGCGCAGGAGGGAATGCCTTAATTGTGGAAAAAGGTTCACCACTTACGAAAGAGTGGACATGATTAACCTCATCGTTGTCAAGAAGGATGGCAGGAGAGAACAGTTTGACAGGGACAAGCTCAAGCTCGGCATAATCAGGGCGTGTGAAAAAAGGCCTGTCAGCGCTGATAAGATTGAGAGTATAGTTTCCGACATAGAAGCCCGGCTCAGAAATGATGAAAGCATAGAGATAAGCTCGGAAAGGATTGGAGAGCTTGTAATGAGCCGGCTTAAGAGAATTGACAAGGTTGCCTACATAAGATTTGCATCTGTTTATAGGGAGTTCGCGGACCTTGAAGAGTTTGAGAAGGAACTTGCCAAACTTGTCAGGAAGAAAAAGAAGAAATAAGAGAGAAGCCGGTGAGATTATGGTTGAAATACTGGAATGCACGCATCTCTTCTTTGAGGCGCTGGGCAACCCTCTTCGCCTCAGGATAGTGACGCTTCTTCTTGAAAAGCCGCACACCGTTTCGGAGATATGCCGGATTCTCAATGTTGAGCAGAGCAGGGTTTCTCACGCTCTAACAGCCCTTGTCCAGTGCAACGTTGTGACCTATGAAAAGGACGGCAAGAAAAGGTTTTACAGGATAGACCAGCCGTTCGTCAAAAAGATTATTGAAACCGTAGTTGCGTATGAAAAAAAGATATGTCCTGTGTGCAGGCGTATTGAAAAAGTAAAGAGGAAGTGAAGATGGAAATAACCAAAGACATGCTGATTTCAGAGGTTATAGAGATGCTCGGCGAGGATGCTGCAATAGTTATGATGGAGCACGGGCTTCACTGCGTCGGCTGTCACATTTCTGCATTTGAAACGATAGAACAGGGGACAGTAGGGCACGGCTTTTCAGAAAAGGACCTTGAACTGCTTATCAGAGACCTCAACAAGATTGCCTCTGAACAGGAGGCAAACAAAAACACGCCAAAAAAAGAGGAGGGAGAGCATGGCAAAGTACAGGATTGAGTTCGATGAAGAGGACTGCATTGGTTGTGGAACCTGCAACGCTGTCTGCGAGGAAAACTGGGAGATGGACTACGAGAAGAACAAAGCAAGGCCCAAAAAGACAGAACTTGAAGAAGTTGGATGCAATCAGGATGCTGCAGACAACTGCCCTGCAAACTGCATCCGCGTTGTAAAAGTTGAAGACAGCCCCGAATGAGAACATGAACATCGAACAGGTTTTGAAGGACTGGGCAGTCAACTATGTAAAGCATAAAGACATTATTCGCAGGCAGATTGTCGACATTGAAATTAGAGACGACCGGCTTGTTGTGAAAGAGAAGAACGGCAGTTATGAAGTTCTCATCAGGCCTGTTTTGGACGGCTTTGCTAATGAGGTGCCTGAGAGCGGAAAATGCCTGGTTGTCACTCTTAATTCCGAGAAGAATATGAAAGCGCTGGTTGTTGCCTGGGATGCTGTAAAAAGAATTCCCGGTTTGACAATTATCTTTGTCAACCCTGCCAGCGACGTTCCCCAGTATTGGGCGCTTGTTCCCAAAACCCATGCCATCGTAGCTGATGAGAGTTCTCTTTTGCAGGGGTTCAAGAGTTTGTCCGAATCGGTGGCTCTTGTTGACAATTCTGTCGGGAAGTAAGCGAATCAAATGATAAGCAGAGACCAAAACAAAAGCATTTACTTGAGAAGCAGCATGGCGTCTCCGAAGGAGAAAAAGCGGTATTCCTTTTCAATGGCTGTTCTGTAGAGTTCAAGTATTCGTTCCCTGCCGTAAAAGGCGGAAACAAGCATTAACAGAGTTGACTTGGGAAGGTGAAAGTTGGTTATCATTCCATCTGCGCCGGATTTGAATTTGTAGCCGGGATAAATGAAGAGGTCCGACCAGTCGCTCTTGGGAAGTATCCTGCCTGATTCGTCAGCTGCGCTCTCCAGTGTCTTGAGCGATGTTGTCCCTACGGCGATAAGGCGCCCTTTTCTGTTGTTTATTATTCTGGCTGCTTCTTCAGAAACAGTATAGAATTCCGGGTCCATCTTGTGTTTTTCAATCTCCTCTTCCCTGACGGGATTGAATGTTCCAAAGGAAACGTGAAGCGTTACTCTTGCAAACAGGACTCCTTTTCCGGAGAGCCGGTCGAGAAGTTGCGGGGTGAAATGAAGACCGGCAGTTGGAGCAGCAAGAGAACCCGGGTTCCTGGCATAGACCGTCTGGTACCTTGACAGGTCCCTGGGGGTCTTTTTTATGTATGGCGGAAGGGGAAGCCGGCCGTGATTTTCAAGCATCTCTGAAACATTGGCTTCTCCAAAATCAAGAAAAAAATCTGTTCCTTCTGCTCTTACGACTTTCGCCACTATACCGCCCGGGAATTGAAGAGCGCTGCCGGGTCTTACCCCGCTGCCTTTGATCTTGCAAAGAAACACGTTTTCCCCGTGCGAGGACTTTCCGGCGACCATCACAGACACTTTGCCGCCTGTTTCTTTTCTGGCGTCTATCTGGGCTTTCAGAACTTTTGACTCGTTGAAAACAAGAACATCTCCCGGCTCCAGGAATTCAGGCAATTCCGAGAAACGCCTGTGAAAAACCCCTGACTGCGAAGCCACTAAAAGCTTTGAGTTGTCCCTTCTGTCGGCCGGATTCTGGGCTATCAGATGTTTCGGAAGTTCGTAGTCAAACAGAGACAGCTTCATAGATGCCGGCATGGAGGTGATGTTTAAAAACTTATTCCTCGCTGGCGGAAGTGTTCAGCCAGCCATGGGAGAGAAGAAAGGAGTATATCTCCTCTGCCGCGAGGCGGTGCCCTGCAGGTCTCCAATGGGGGTCGTGGTCATAATAGAAAACGGCAGGGTCTTTTTGCTGGTCATTAAATGAAGTCAAAAGGTTGAGACAAGTAATGTTC
>RFJB01000075.1 GCA_003695045.1 Candidatus Woesearchaeota archaeon
ACAGCTATTATTCCTGCTGTTACGGGCAATGGTGATGCTGTTCCGCCGAGTATTCCGAATCCTATAAGGATGAGGACTGCAATTATGAATCCGTACAACGCCTGCGTCTCAGGCAAAACAGAAAACAGGATGCTCTTTCCGAACATTTTTGTCTTTTCAGCCACGGCTCCTATGCCGCCTGCTGCTGCTATTCCCTGGCCGATTGCAGAGATTCCTGCTATGCCCGCTGCAAGGCCTGCACCTATGGATGCCCATCCCATGGCTTCCGTGACGGATGCTTCTGCCCCTCCGAAGATGCCGGTGCCTATCATTATAAGGACTGAGATTATGAATCCGTATAACGCCTGCGTCTCAGGAAGAACTGAAAAGAGAATGCTCTTTCCGAACATCTTCTTGTTCTCTGAAGATGCTGAAAGCCCTGATGAGGATGCTATTCCCTGCCCGATTGCGGAGATTGCGGCTATTCCTACTGCAAGGCCTGCGCCCACTGCGCCAAGCCCCTGGGCGACGCTTACTGTTTTTTCTCCGCCGCCGATTATGCCGGTTCCGAGAAGTATGAGTATTCCGACCAGAAAACCATAGATTCCCTGGGTTTGCGGCAGTGCCTGGAAAAGAAGCGATACGCTGAAGTTCTTTGAGTCCTCAGCGACTGCTCTTGCTCCTGCTGAACCGACAACGCCTGCTCCCACAGCTGAAGCAAGGCCTGCGGCTCCGACTGCGATTCCTGCTCCGATTATTGCGAGGGTGCTTCCTGAAACATTGGCAAATATTCCTGTGGAAGCCGCTGAAGACGCGGTGTTTGATAGGGCAGACGCAGCTGCTGCCGTCGCATTTATGGTTTCGTTTATCATTTGATTATCATCCCTTTTCGCGATTGTTTTTGATTCGTTCTGTTTATTCTTCGACTTCTGTGTAGTATCTTTCTTCAGCAAACGGCTGGAACTTGTCTCCTCCTCCTTCGTAGAATTTTCCGAAGAATTCTACGAATTGCAGTCGGATGCTGTGCACGAATGCTCCAAGCGCGTTCATTGCAAAGCTGAAGAGGTGCCCTCCTATGAAGATGAGGGCTGCGAATATTATTCCAAGGTAGGGAATGTCGTAAAGCAGGTCTGCGAGCAGGTTTACAGTCATCGCTATGCCTGCTGTTGAGAGGGCAAGGGCAAAGAGTCGGCTGTAGCTTATTACGTCTCCCATGAAGCCGGTCACGCCCAGTATTCCGAGGGGACCTGACAGGGCGAGTATTATTATGAGTGTTATGCCGAAGATTACCTTTCCGAGTGTCGGGGATATTTTGAAGTACATGAGAGCGACTGACAGCTGGATTAGCCACCACACGATTCTCTCGCTGACCATCGTCTTGTAGTCCTTCTTTCGGATGTCTTCTATCAGTCCGAGGAAAAGCCCTATGTTAAGGTGGATCAATGCCACGATTATGCTCACGATGAGGAAATAAAGGGGGTCTGCCAGCGGGTCCTTCCAGAGGGCAAGCTCTGATGAGGACTTGCCGATGAAGTAGGACATTGCGTCGCCAAGGTATGACCCTGTGAGAACTCCGAAGATTACTGAGAAGGCCCCTATGCCCGTTATGCTTATTGCTGCATTTTTCAGGCCCGGGGAGTATTTTGAAAAGTAAAGGAGCATTGCCAGGCCCAGGATAACCAGTCCGAGGCCGTAGACGAAATCGGTAAGCATGAAGCCGGCAAACACGAGGAACACCGGCCCGACAATGAATGTGGGGTCAAGGTCTCCATACTTGGGCAAGGCATAAAGTTCTGTGAGCATTTCAAACGGCTTGAGCCATTTTGGATTTGTGAGCTTGACCGGCGGCTCGTCGTTCTGGGATGGGCGCTCATATTCTATCACAACGTATCCCCTGGTTGCTTCGTAAAGAACTTTTGAGAGCTCAATTATTTTTCCCTTGGGAACCCAGCCCTGAAGCACGAAGAATTTTTGTCCAGAGAGCATCTTGTGGGTTGCGTCAAGCCGGTGCTTGACGACTTCAAGTTCTTCCCTGAGAACGACAAGGGTTTCAAAGTGTTTCTGCCTCTGCTTTTTTATTTCTGAGAGGGCTTCCTTTATTGCCTTCTCTGTCGTTGTTATTTTTGTTCTCAGCCATTTGGTAAGATTCTTTACGTCGGGAAGCTGGGGGAAGGCGAATATTTCCGCGCCGTATTTTTTGAGTATGAAGTGAATCTTGGAAGAATTCTCGGAGAGCGTTGCTGTGAGGAATATGCTTTCCTTTTTGGAATGCTCTTTTGAGATTATGAATCCGTATCCGTCTGTCTGTGTTTCAATTTCTGATGACATTTTGGAAATGTTTTGCGTGGGAACAATGCCTGTTACAACGCTTGTTGCTTTCAGCTTCTGTATTGCCAGAACGTCTATTCCTTCGGATTCAAGTTTGAGGACCGTTTCCAGAAGCTCTCTGTATTGCTGAAGCCGCTCTGTGTTATCAGTGTACGCTTCTTCGAGGGAAAGAAGCTGGCTTTCAAGCTCTTTCAGCGTCTTTTGCGCTTCTTTGAGGACCTGGTCTGTGGTTTTGGGAGCGACTTTTTTCTTTCCCAGGATTTCAAGGCCGAACATTTCCTGAACAAAGGGCAGCTTGACTTTGGCAAGCTTGCATATGTGAACGAGATGCGAAACCCTGAGGAGGGCATCGGAAACTTCTTTTATCTTCTCCGTGGGGGCGCTCCTTCTGAGGGTGTTGAGAATGTTTTCTTCGTGTTTGGATGAACCTGAGAGTTCCAATTCCTTTAACTGGACTATTTTCGCCTTCTGAAGGTTTTTTAGAACGCTTTCTCTCTCTGAGTCAAGAGAATAAATCGTCACGAGCCGCATGTCTTCAGGTCTAAGCATTATATCACTCTTGGGAGTTCAAAAGGTCAGATACTGCTGATATTGCCTCGCTCTCTACTTTTGATGCTTTTTTTCTAAGAGAATCAATTTTGGATGTTCCTTCTGCATTTATTGACTCTATTTCCGATTTGATGCTCTCTTTGGCTTCCTCAAGAGCTTTTTTCTTCTTTTCCTCGAGGTTCTGTTTTGCTTCTTCAATTAAGTTGTCTGCTTTGGATTTCCTGTCAATGAGAAGCTTTTCTGCCTTTTTTTCTGCTGAAGAAACTATTTTTTCGGCTTCCTGTTCTGTTTGAAGCAGTTTATTGAGGATTTCTTTCAATTATATCCCTCCTGAATCGTTCTTGGATGGTTTTAACGGACTTTTAATGCTTGATTTTCCCGAAAAAGCCCCCGGAGAGCTTTTTTCAACGAGGAAAGCGGTCAGAGACCTTCTCGTTTAATGATGCTCTGATTGAAGTTCTTATTAAAAAATTATACTAAATAGTATATATAGAATAAATGTTTTAGGCGACTTTGACACATTACAGCAACTTGACGAGAGAGGAAAGAAAAGTGCTGAAACAGATGATTGAACTGGAAAACCATGGGTACCTCATTGGGCTTATTGGGCTTGATGAGCTCACTGAGAATTACGCAAGGGCAAAGCCCGCAGGGCAAAGGCGTTATCTTTCCTCAACCATTCTCAGAACCGCCCAGTCAAGGAGAACCTCCATGATTCTGTCCAGAGAACTCGTGATGATTTCCCTGTGGCAGTAAAGCATGCTCGGGGCTTTTCCTCCTGAAGCGCTCCTCTTGGCCGCTTCCCCGAGAGTTATTTCGCGAACCTTTCTTATGACCGGGACCAGCCGTGAAGAAAGAGCGACATCGTGTTGAGCTTTTTCAGAGTTGTCCGCGTTTCTGGCCTTTCGCGCTGAAGAAGCTGCCGGAGCCCCCTGCTGAGTAAAGAACACTTCGTCAAGCACCTTTCTGATGTCGTTGACTATGTCGAGGATGTTTTGCAGAAACTCTTTTTCTTCCGTCTTTCTGGCAAGAAACTGAAGGTGGTCGGTTATTCTCTCAAAGCTCTTCGCAAGAAGCGAGATGAAGTGCACGTCCGTTGCTTTCAGATGGGACTGCTCGGAGAACGAGAGGAGAGACAGGGAGGACTTCTCGATGAGAAGCATGCTGCGGTCTATCTCTTCCTCGTATCTTTCAAGAAGCTCCGGTTCGTGCGGGGAAAGCATGATGGATATCATGTTCTTTATCTTTGTAAGCATGGTTCTCAGAAGCGACTGGGGGTCTGAAACAGATATTGATGACTCGCAGGTTATGTTTTTGCCGTCAAACTCCACGAGCTCAACATTGAGAAGTTTCTTCTGGTCCAGAAGCCGTGCTGAGTCGATGCCGTGCTTTAGCATTATCTTGAATGAGGAAGCGGGAGCAATGTAGCACGCGACTATTATCTTGTTTATTATGTCCTGGTCCTGCTCGTCAACAGAGAGTTTTATCTCTTTTTCCTTTTTCTTTTTCACTTCGGGAAACACTGAGAGGGTGCCGTCGCTGTTTACGGATATGCTTAACTTGGAGTTCCGGTCTATCCCGTGCTTTCTGCACCAGCTTGTCGGGAGATAAAGATAAAACATGTTTCCTGTCTGCTGCACATTGCGAACGTCCATTTTCTCACCACGACCGAAGAGATTGAAAGATGAAAACAACAATGAAAACAACAAATAGGCACTATTTATAAACATTTGGTCATATTGCTGGCTTGACTGATGGTGCAGCGGGCAAAGAAATAAGAAATGCATGCGGACAACCATAAGGAATAACCAGCAGGATTAAAAAACCACCCGGGAATACCATACTGATGAATGGGCTTGATGAAAATTGGAAGCGCCCGAATAGGGAATAGCCGGCCTGAACAGAAAGGGGAAATCGGAAAATGAAAATAGTAAAATCGGACTGGAAGAAGGGCTCTGTAACGGTAAAGCCCGAAACCCCTGACGACCTTTGGGTTTTAAGCCAGATTGCAGAGCCGGGCGACAGGGCAAGAGCCAGAACCATGAGGAAGGTAAAGATTAACTCCTCCGGCTCATGTGAGAATGCGACAGCGGTTGTCAAAAAGCCGGTTACGCTCACGCTTGAGGTTACAAAATCTGCTTTCAGCCCTGAAACGCATTCTCTCCGGATAAGCGGAACCGTCATCGAGGGACCGGAAGACGTCCCCAGAGGGTCCCACCATACTTTCAGCATAGAAAAGGACTCTGTTCTGACGCTTGAAAAGCAGTCGTGGCTGAACTTTCAGAAGAGAAAGCTTGAAGACGCGGCAACAGGCCGCAAGAAGAATGTTTTGATATGCGTCCATGACAGGGAGGAAGCCATTATTGCAGAGACGACGCCGACCTCTTTCGCCATACTGGCGCATCTGAGGGGCAACGTTGCGAAGAAGTCCCTTGAAGGAACAGCCCAGAAAACAGAAAACTTTTACGAGGAGATTGCCAGAAACATCGCGGAATACAACGAGAGAAAGAATCCCAAGAGCATCATAATTGCCAGCCCCGCCTTCTGGAAGGAGGAGATGGGAAAAGCCATTGAGAAGCTTTCTGATGAGTCGCTCAAAAAGAAGGTTGTTCTTGCGACATGCTCTTCTGTTTCCGGCAACGCCATTTCAGAGGTTCTGAAAAGGCCTGAAACAAGGCAGGCGCTGGAAAATGTGAGGAGCGCGGAAGAGGAAAGCGCTGTTGATGAACTTTTGAAAAGAATAGCCAAGAATGAGCCGGCAACATACGGCTTTGAGCATGTGAAAAGCGCGGCGGAAGCCGGAGCCGTGGAGAAGCTTCTTGTAACGAACAGCTTTTTGATAAAGAGCAGGGAAGAAGGAACTTTCCACGACCTGGAGGATATAATGAGGAACACAGAGTCGGCGCGCGGTGAAGTGATGATTGTTGAATCTGAAGATGCGATGGCAAAACTTGACGGCATCGGGTCTCTCGGCGCAATCCTCCGGTTTCCGATTGAATAGGCATTCCGCGTCCAAAAGATTTAAATAGCAACGAGATAAGAATTTCTAACGGATGAAAGCCGTCAGAAGAAGCAAAAAAGGGCAGGACACCGTGGCAGCAGGCGGTGCAGCATCCCTCGTCGCGCTCATAGGTCTTATAATAATTGTGTACATCATTCTTCTTCCGCCTGATGTCCGGGAGGATCTTCTGGAAGGCAACCAGAGCAGCGGCGGAAACGGAAACGCTGAAAAGCTTGCAAGAACGCTTGTTGAGGAAAGCACGGGCACTCTGGACCGGCTGTCGCAGGACGAGTTTGAACATCACCTCTCAGCAGTCAATCTTTACACCACCAGTTCGGCAGAGATTCTGTTTGAGCAGGCGTCTGTTTATGTGAAAAACGGGGTTTTTGACAAGAGCTTCAAAACGCTTGAGTTTGACGTTGACAGCGAATACGTAAGCAACGCTCTGTTGTCGTTCAGGGCAAAGAGAAGGAGCGGAATTCTCACAATAAAGCTGAACGGCAAGGAGATTGTATCCTCTGAAGTGCCGGAGTATCCGAAGCCGATAAGGATTGAGAACCTGGCTCCGCACAATGTCATCTCTTTCGAAGTCAGCCCTGTTGGGTGGAAGTTCTGGAAAACCAACGAGTATCTTATCGAGGACCTCAAAATTACTGCGGACATCACTGATGTTACCAATCAGGAGGCCGCAAGCACGTTCATTGTCACAAGGGAAGAGAAGGACAACATAGAATCAGCTGTTTTAACATTCTATCCCGACTGCAGGGTTTCTGAAGCGGGCAAGCTTGAGATTTTCCTCAACAACCAGAAGGTTTACTCTGCAGTTCCCGATTGCGGAAGCGTGAACAAAATCGACCTTTCTCCGGGATTCATAAACGAGGGAACGAACAAGCTTGTTTTCAGGGCTGAGAAGGGATATTATCTTATCGATCAGATAAAGGTAAGGACAGAATTGAGCGAGATTACCTATCCGATTTATTATTTTGAGCTTTCCTCGGACGACATGGAAGAGATAAGGGATGGAAACCTGAAGGTAAACATGACTTTCAGGTTTGTTGATGATGTTGAGAGCAAGCAGGCAACGATTTACATCAACGGCCACCGCGTTTCTCTTAACACAAGAGATGCGTTCTACAGCAGGGACATAACGAATTACGTTGAGGAGGGCAACAACGCTGTGAAGATAGAGCCCGAACAGGACCACCTGGACGTTGTCGAATTCAAAATACTTCTTGAGGAAAAGGATTAGTCAGGAGAGAAGTGTGGAGAACACTGGTTTGTTTTTTACGCTGCGAGTTTTCTTGCCTGAGCTGCCTGCTCGGCTGACTTCTTGAAGTCGCTTACCTGCCGGGTTGTCTGGTCAAAGCGTGAGATGTATGCGTTGTCAATCTGTTTGATGCGTCTTACCATCCGCTTAAGAATGTAGGTTATCATCTGGATTATGGTTTCGCCCTCCTTCTGCGCCGCATTCTTCAAGCTCTGGAGGACCTGAAGTTCCCTGTCCAACGCTGCTCTTGCATTGGTCATCTGGTTAAGGACGTGCTTTGCGAGGTCGTTGAGACGGTCTGCCATTCTCATGCCCCTTTGAATCAACGCTTCGCTCTCCTCAAGGTCTTTCAGGAACACATTCATGTCCTCCTTCGTGACATCGCTGGAGGCGATGATTGCCCTTGACATTGCGACTATTGTTCCAACTCCTCTTATGATTCCGTCCTGCGCTGTTTCCATCGACTTAAGAAGGAAGAATATCGCCCGCTCCCTGTATGACATGTTGAATGCGGCATTCACTGTCGACTTGAGGTTTGTGTCAAATTTCATGACAAAATCAAGAATCTCCGAATATTCTTCAAAGAACTTCTTGGTTACTTTCAGCGCCTCAACTGCCACTGCTTCGGCAGAATCTGACGAGGCGTTTAACTCTTCTATTTTTGATTTTGAGTCGTGTATAATGTCTTGTACGGAGTCGAGCTTCTTTTTGACTTTTCTGGTGATTCTTTCAAGGTTCTTTTCATAGTAGAGAATTTTTCCTGAGTATGCTTTCAGCAAAGCGAGCGTTGCTTTCATTCTTGTTATGTTCTTCTTCATGAAGGATTCTGTCTCGGAAATCTTCTTCTGCACCGATTCCATTCTTGAAAGATAGGAGGTCATGATGTTGATTTCTTTCTGAAGCTGATGCGCTGCCTGGCTTGCTTTTGCAGAACGTGCCTTCTTCTTGACCTTTTTGAGTTCCTTTCGCTTTATCTTGATGAGCTTGTTGATGTCCTTGATTGCCTTTTTAGAATCGGAGTACTCTTTTGAGAGAAGGCCGTCAATCTTTGACAGGGAGGAGTCGATTCTGGCAATTGATGCCTTAGCAACATCAAGAGCCGCGTGCACCCTGGGCAGAAGATGCTCCTCCAGTCGCTGCGTGTATGTCGCTATGTAGATCTTCCTTTCAAAGTCGGTAAAGACGGCCGGCCAGAAATAATTTCTCATCCAGTTCAGTGTGTAATTGTTTACCTGCTGTATGGAAGCATACCTTCCAAGCTGTCTTGCAAGGCCGTTTATGTTGGCAATCAATTTTTCACTTGCGACCTCCTGCTTCTGCTCAAGAATCGCCGCAACAGCAGTGTCCTTTCCAATGACCTCCAGAGAGCTTGCGAGTGCAAGTGCGTCTTTCAAATCCATAAATATCTCTGCTTCTATCTGCTCGGAAGCTTCCGCCTGCTCTGCTTCTTCCTTCTCAACCTTTATTTCTTCTTTTTCTTCCTTCTTCTTCAGTCCTTTGGGTTTTCCTCCTAGTTCTTTTTTGTCTTCTCTTTTTGTGTCTTTTACAACCTCCTTTTCCTCTTTTTCTGTTTGTTCCTCAATCTTTTCCTCTGCTTTTGCCTCTCTTTCAAGTTCTTCTTCGGCCTTTTCGGTTCCGGCTGCCTGAAGTATCTCCTGTTCTTCCTTCTTTTCAGAAAAGTGTTCTTTTACGGCTTTCTTCTCGCCTGCTGTTTTTTCCATATCTTTTTCTGCCTGCTTGTCGGCGTGGCTTATCTGCTTGCCTGTTTGTTTTTCAATGGATTCTACGGCTCTTTCGCCTTCAGAACTCAAACGCTCCCCCATGCGTCTTCTTCTCCACCTGCGGATTCCTACAGCGCTGCCTCCGAATAGAGCAGCAGCTCCCACGGCTGCGCCGACGAGCAAAGCAGGAGCTACCATGCTTTCCACTTTAGAAATGCTAATATTTAAATATTCGCTAAATAACAGATACCAGTAGTGTAAAAAGTATCCTGAGCGCTCATGAGATGCTTAAAAAGAGGTGCTTGTTTTAGATGAAATGCCCGAACTGCGGAGCTGAGCTTCCCGACGGAAGCACTTTTTGCCCGTACTGCAACTGGAAAGCCGAAACCTCTGAGGAGGAAGCAGAGAAAAGCATAAGGGCGAGGGTCGCGGAGCGGCTGAAATCGGTGGGAGGAAAAGTCAAGGGTTACGGGGCAGTGGGGCTTGCTGTTGCCGGAACAGGCGCTTACTACGGCGCGAAGTATGGCGGAAAGGCAGCCAGGGGCATTGCAAAAGGAGCCGGAGCAGCGGTTGCATCTCCTTACACTTTAGGAAAAAAGGCGCTTGAGCAGCCGGAATCATTCGCGAAGCACTACTGGTTCATCGTGTTCGGGGCTCTGGACTTCTACTGGAACGCGAGCAGAGGAATAAGCGATTTGGGAATAATAGTTGATATCATCATTGCCATCTTCGCCATGTCCGCGTACCGCAACTACTACATTTTCATCCCTGCTTTTTTTGAAATAGTTTATCCCCAAATGGCACTCAGGTTTGGTCTGTGGAATGTTCTTCCTGCATGGCTGATTTTCGGGATTGTCATGTTTGTAAAGGACTTCCCCCGCATGGAGATGAGCCCGAGCCAGACGTTTATGCTGGGCTTCAGTGTGTTCATTTTCCTTCTGTTCTTTGCAGGACCTGCTCTCAACTTTCAGAACTTGCAGGCAGCCGAGGTGAAGACGCCTGTGATTGACGATGTCAAGAATTTTGTTGACGACCGGGTTGACAGAGGCACTTTCAGGTGGGGCGGCTTTGTCGGAGACCTTGTTGACTGCGTTGTTCCTGACTGGATGGGCGGAAACAACAACTGCACCTCTCTTCAAAAGAGGATTGATCCGACATATACTGTTCCGGGCAAAACAAGAAGCGACCTTGCTCCCGTGAAATACGAAGCAAAGTTTGTTGAGAACCTTGACAATTCGTATTACATATCCGAGCCGGTAACCCTTCTTGCTTCCTTCGCAATAGAAGGCGAAGAATACCCGATTGTGGGAGCTTTCAACTGGAGCATTGACAACATTCCCGGAAAAACAACCCCTTCAAAGTTTGCAACCCAGCACGACGGCGTCATGTACCGCTACCCTGAGAGCATCATAAGCGGGGAGTGGCCGGAGGGAACGTTCACTGAGGAGGGCACTTATGAAGCTGTTTTCAGGGCTGAATTTCAGGTTGTGACCCAGTCGGATTACAGAACGTGGTTTGTAAGGTACAATCCGAGAATACCGACGGAAACCCTCTACGACAAGTATCCCTATCTTAAGAAGAACCGAATACCGCAGGCGGAGAAAGCTCCCGGACCGGTCGATGTGCTTGTGTCTTTGGGCCAGAAGGAAGCACCCATCATCTGGAGGGATGACGGTCTCGGTTACAGGCCAAGAATTTTCATTCAGTTGAGAGACAAGAATGTCGGGAGCAAGAGAGAGCACCTGAAATACCTGTCTTTCGTTGAAGTGAAAGCAGAGGACTGGTTTTCTCTCGGCGAGGAGAGCGGCTGCAATGATTTTGTTCTGAACGAAGAGACAGGAAGCTGGAAGTTGAAAAAGGAATCGCTGGAGAGAATAAACAGGCGCCTTAAAGACGTTTATGATGAGCTGGCAATTACCTGTCCGATGAGCATTAATGCCCAGGAACTTTTCAGAAACAGCCAGACGGACCCTGCAGAGGTCAGTGTTGCCACAAGGGTTGGTTATGTCTATGAGGTGAGGCGCACAAAGGACATTGAGATTAAGGACCTTTTCAAGGGGCTTAATGTTGACCTGGTCTACTGCCCCGAAAGCGAGGACTTTGCAAGAAGAACACTTACCGAGGAGAATATCACTCAAAAGATTAACGAAGAGGCATACAAAAAGAAGATTCCCCGAATTATTGCGCTGTCGGTTGCAAAAACAGAATCGCAAATGAGGCAGTATGATTCAGAAAACTGGAGAACTGTGGTTGGAATTAACAGGAATGAGGACGGCACGGTTTCAAGCATTGATTACGGGGTGATGCAGGTAAACTGGGAGCATAATAAGAATATGGGATTGAGCCAGGTAAAGCTTGCATGCAGTTATGAATACAATATTGAGAAGGGGATGGAAATACTGAAGCAGGCATACAACAGATGCGGAAAGTGGGAGCCGGCTCTGAATGCCTATAATGCCGGCGAGTGCTACTGGGACAGGGACAATACTGCAAGACAGGCGGATGGTCTGATATGGCAGGACAAGTATAACACGCAGGTTTACTCAAAC
>RFJB01000076.1 GCA_003695045.1 Candidatus Woesearchaeota archaeon
CTTGTCCCTATTGCGATGAGCGAGTCCATGTTGGCGCTCTTGTTTTTCAGCGCAGTCCATGTTCCCTTGTAGAACGGCCATCCCACAAAGAACTGCACAGGAGTCGCAAGAGCCCAGAGTATGTAATCCTGATAAGGGACTTCGATGCCAATCCACATGAAAACCATTCCCAGAATGAATGTCGGAATAGCAAAGGCAACGCTGGTAAAAAATCTGAATTTGAAGTTCTGAATTTCCTTCCTCTGCTCCATTTCCAGATTTCTGTGTTTCTCTGCGAGGGACGCATCATACCCTTTGTTTCTTACCACCTCAATGAGTTTATTCTCGTCGACACTTTCATCTTCAAGCAAAACTGTTGCTTTTGCTGTTGCATAGTTCACATTGGCATCCCTGACCCCTTCTGTTTTCTTGAGGGCTCTTGTTATGAGAGTCGCGCAGCTCGCGCAATGCATTCCGGATATTGAAAGCTCAACCTTTTTCATTTTTCACTCACTTCAACCTGAACATCCGCATCCACCGCCTTCTGCACCGCATGATCCGGCAGAAGGAATAGGTGCTGCTTTTACCTCTTCAGTATATTCATCCACTCTTCCGTTATCTTCGGCTACCTGGAATGTGCCTCTTCCCATGTTCATGCCGCAGGTAATCTGAAAAGTCCCGCTTTTGTCAGGGGTAAACTCTATTATGTTATCACCCTCTCTTACGCGTTGAATTACATTGAACGCGGGAATAACGACGGTACGCATGCAGCCATACACTGATTTCAAGTCGACTTTCATCTTTACAGGAACTCCCTTCTTAAGAGGGTTTGGTTCAACAACATAATTATAATTTACCATTTTCAGAACTGCTTTCTGCACGCGCTGAGGCGCTCCCTGAGCAGTTGGTTCCTTTACTGCCTCTCCCGTTATGGTACCTGACTGGCCCGCGGGAAGATTAAAGTTGTTCTCTGCGAGCGTCTTTGCAGCTCCGATTGTCAGCACAACCACTATTGCAACTGAAGCGAAGATTATTATCTCTCTTAGCAAACTCATATTTTTTGCACCTCTTTCACATTAAAAACTCAACAAAGCCGATTTCGGACCGTAAACCATAATCAAAATCAGCACGCTTGAAACAAGCACTACCGACGACAGGAAAATTGCGAGGTCGGCAGGCCTCTTTTCCACTCCCGGGCCTTCGCCCACTTCTTCAAGCATCATGTAAACGAGCCCGCCTATTACTGCAAGATTCAATATGATGAAAAACGGCATGAACACAAGGACATGGTCGGACATCATCATTACTGTAATCATCGGGCCCATTGTGCCGCCCATTATGCCTGCCATGAGGCCCTCCATGACTCCCATTATGCCGCAGCACTTTCCCATCCAGGCCCCTACAGCAGAACCGAGCAGCATTCCCACCATCGAACCGACGAAAAATCCGTTCGTAGCCCCAAAAACAGCGCCAACCATCATGCCGGTCTGCATTCCGCTTGTCATTCCTATCATCATACCCGTCATGCAGGTAACTTTGGCTTTGTGGGCGGTGATGTGCCACACGGCAGCAGCATTCGCGGCAATGCTTAAATTGAAATAAACCAGCCACACTCCATAATCTGCAAAAAAATTCGGGTTTGTTTTGTGAATAAGCGCGAGATAACCCAGAATCTCAAGTCCGCTAAGCAGCAGGAAGCTGTAAATAAAGTACTCAAGCGCCTTGAGTTCCAGAACATAATGCTCCTGCTTTTCTTTGAAATGCCTCACCCTTTCCTTAAGCGTTTTTCTTTCAAACGGATCTCTTGACGCTCTGAAACCCAAACTTCTTATGAGTTTGACAAACTTATCGGGATTAACATCCCTCTCATGGACCAGCTTTACATAGTCGGGTCCGAACTCGTAATTCTTGAGGGCTTCCATGTTTTTAAGCTTCCTTGAAATAAGTTTGGCGCAGCTGTCGCATTCCATATCAGGCACATAGACAGTCGTTTCCATCTTCCCACCTGATTAGATGGGTTCATACCCTTCCGACTTTATCGCTTTACGGATGTCTCCTTCACTTACCTCTGAATCATCGTATGCTACTCTTACTACGCCTTCAGAGGCGGATGCCTCCACTTTTTTGACTCCCTTCAGTTCGCTGACCGCCTCTTTCACGAGTTCTTCGCAGCTTTTGCAATGCATTCCTTCGACCTTAATCTCTACTTCCTTCATTTGTCCTGTCATGTATCACACCCTCTTTTATTCTCCGTGTTTTGTCAGCGTGGATTGCTGAAGAAGGATTAATAAATACCCTTCGGAGCCCATAGGGAAACTCAAAACCTCTGAAAGTTCAGAATTTTCGTTCAGGAACGTTTAGAACACATTTCTGAGGAAGACCTGTTTTGTTTTTCCAGAGTCCTTTCTTGATATGACCTTTTTTTCTTCCAGCCCCTTGAGAACAAGCGAAAGCATGCTCTTGCTCAGACCCGTTTTGAACCTCAGGGTTGACTGCTTTATGCCGTCCTGCTGCCTTACTGCTTTAAGAACTTTCTTTTCATCTTCGTTGAATCCTGCCAGAAACGCTTCAAATCTTTTCTCTTCATCTTCCTTCCTCTTCGCTTCTGCAAGAGCAGAGGA
>RFJB01000077.1 GCA_003695045.1 Candidatus Woesearchaeota archaeon
AAAACGATTTCCAAGCTGATAGAGATAGGCGTGCTGTGCAACAATTCCGAACTGAAATACAAGGACAATGAGTGGACTGTTGACGGTGAAGTTACCGAAGGGGCTCTTGTGGTGCTCGCGGCAAAAGCGGGGATAAAGAAGGAGGAACTTCACCAGCGCCACAAGAGGATAAAGGAACATCCGTTTGACCCTTCAAGAAAGCTGATGAGCACTGTCCATGTTGTAGAGGACAGAAAGATTGCCTATGTTAAGGGTGCGCCGGAGAGGGTTTTGGAGAGGTGCTCCTACTACTTCACGCAGGGAAAGGTAAAGAAGCTTGACGCAGCAACGAAAGAGAAGATTATGAACAAGAATTCCGAGTTTGCATCAAGCGGCTTGAGGGTTCTCGCGCTTGCTTTCAAAGAGGTAAAGGGAGACCATCATGACATAAACGAAGTTGAATCAAACCTCTGCTTTGTGGGGCTTGTTTCAATAAGAGACCCGCCCCAGGAGTCGGTGAAGGAGAGCATTGAAAAGTGCAAGATGGCGGGCATCAAGGTTGTGATGATTACCGGCGACTCTGAGCCGACGGCAAGAGCCATAAGCCAGGAGCTGGGCATCCTTACGAAGGACAGCCATTCAATTACCGGTCCCGAGCTTGATTCGATGGATGATGAAGAATTTCTGAAGGTCGTTGAGAACATAACGGTTTATGCAAGAGTGACGCCCGAGCACAAGCTGAGGATAGTTAATGCGTTCCAGGCAAAAGGCCATATTGTTGCAATGACCGGGGACGGCGTCAATGATGCCCCTGCCCTGAAGAAGGCAGACATCGGTGTCGCTATGGGAATGAAGGGAACAGAGGTTGCCAAGGAAGCGGCAGAGATTGTTCTCAAGGACGACAATTTCACGACAATAGTCAAGGCAGTGGAAGAAGGAAGGAACATTTACAGCAACATAAGGAGGTTCATATATTACCTTCTTGTCGGGAACATCTCCGAAGTTATAGTTCTCGTCCTTGCCGTGCTCATCGGAGCGCCTCTCCCGCTTACTGCCTTGATGTATCTTTTCCTGAACCTTGTGACAAGCGATTTCCCGGCTATAGGTCTTGCTCTTGAGAAGGTTAATCCGCGCATTATGAGACAGAAGCCGAGGGACCCGCAGGAGGGAATCCTGTCGGATTACATAATGCTTAAAATCGCCCAGCTCATCCCGCTGGTGGTGCTGGGAACGCTGACAACTTTCATGTGGTTTCTTCTGATGAAGAAGACGCCTCTTCCCGAAGCTCAGACGGCTGCTTTTGTCACTCTCATCATGTTTGAGCTGTTCCACGCATACAATGCCCGAAGTTTGCAGGAGTCGGTGTTTTCAATCGGCATTTTCTCAAACAAGTATCTTAACATAGGCGTGCTTGCTTCTTTCCTGGCAACGCTTACTCTTCTCTACTTTCCGCCCGCTGCAAGGGTCTTCGGGGTTGTGCCTTTAAACACAAGCGAGTGGATTTCAATCACTCTTATGGCGGCAAGCATCCTGTTCTTCATGGAGATAGAAAAGGTTGTTGTCTCATCTGAGATAAAAGAGAGAAAGAAACTTGAACTCTACCCCACGAGAGAGGATTAAAAAGAACTAAAAAGAATTTGTCAGTTGCTGCTGCTCTTCAAATCTGCTTTTAGTTCCCTTTCTGTCCATCCCTGAAGCTTGGACAGAATCCTGTTTTCGAATGAACTTTTTGTTTCGCCGTCCTGCTTTTCATCGTCGAGGGCTTCTATAAGTTCCTTGACGATTGAGAATTCCTGTTCAGGGGTGAGTCCCAGCTCCTTCATCTGTCCGAGGTGTTCTTTTATGATGTTGTCTTCTATCTGTTTTGAGGAGCCGACTTCTGCTTTTATCTCCTCAAAATCAGGGCTTTGAAGATGAGACGAGTTGCGCATCACGAAGTATGCTCCCTTTTCGTAGAGGGTTTCGGTTATGGCGTTCCAGTCAATGTCTCTTATCGAGCCGCTTCTCATTCTGCCCGAGAACCTGAGGGTTACTATTGTGTTTATGAACTCTTTTTTCTCAACCTCTTCGAGAACCTTCGCCTTTATCTCCTGGGGCGTCAGGTCTGAGCAGTCAAAGGACATGCTCTCCACATTGTGCACCTGTATGTTTCTGAATTCGAGATTGCCGTTGTTGTATATGTAGAATCCGCCGCCTTTAAGCTCTTCAAGCTCGGAGAAATCGTTCGGAAACAACGGGCCCGGAAATGCTATTCTTCCGTAGTTCTCTTCCTGCGTGTTGAACACCACATGGACGTGCCCGCCGGCGTAGTAGTCAAAGTTTTTCGGAAGAAGCGACAGCGGAATGCTTTCCATGAGCGCGAGGTTTTTCGGCTTGTACTCTTCAATGGCTGAGTGAAACATGAATATTTTGAAGCCGTCCTCTTTTTCAAGGGACTCCCTGTCCAGAAGTTCGTAGTATGAGCCCTCCAGACCTTTTCTTCTGCCCAGAAGCCCCGTTATTTTTGCTCCTGTTTTTTCATCAACAGTGAATTTGAGTTTGAGCTTTCCGTCTTCGGATACGGATTCCTGCTTTGCCACATTGACGGCAAGTCCTGCTGATTCAAGAACTTCAAGCATGGTTCTGCCGGAATATGAGAAGTCGTGGCTTCCGGGGATTATGTAGAAGCGGATTCCTGCATCAACAAGTTCGCGCATTTTTGCTATGGTCGCGTTTAAGCTTGGTATCTCCGGAAGCGCCGTGTTGAAGAGATCTCCCGAGATGAGTATGAAGTCCACCTGTTCCTTCAGGGAGATGTCGCAGGCGCGCCTGAATGCCTCTATTGGTATTGCTCTCAGCCGGTCGTCCCGCCAGCTCCCTATGTGGCAGTCGGCGAGATGCGCGAATTTCATTTTTTATGCACCGTTTATTTTATGCTCTCTTGTTGCAGCCGGCTACATGACGCCTGCAAAAGAGTTTCTGACCTTCTCAGACGGGCCGCTCCTGTCTTGCGGGTTGGGGGAATCAGAGTTGGATGAACCGGATTTCCCGGCGAACTCCTCGAAAGGAGGGATTTTGACGGGCAAAGCGAACCTGGCGAAGTTGCTTGTGATCAGCGCTTCTCCGACATCGAGGGACGCTATTGATTTGTTCTCGCTGGAAAGGTCCTGCGAAGCCGATTCTATTATTGCCTGCCTTTCAGGCGCCATTTCCATTCCCAGTATTATTTTGGTGTTCATGTTTGCGAGTATCTGCCTTGGTATGAGAGAAGGCAGCTGGGTTATAGCCCAGAGCCCCACCTTGAATTTTCTGCCTTCCCTGGCGATCTGGGAGAATATGTTGGGCCCCTTTTCAAGAATCTCTTTTCCAAGCACTCGCGGGGCTTCTTCAAGAACGATTGATATTACCGGCTTCCGGTTCAGGGTTCCGTCTGTCTTGTAGCGCTTGTATCTGGAGAATATTTCGTGAGATATTATGCTGCCTATGAGTATTTCGATGCTTCCCTCGAAATGGGAGGTGTCAACAACCACTATTTTTCCTTCTTCCAGGCGGTTTACTATGTCTGAGACGGTTGTCCTGCCGGCTTCCTCCGAGAAGATTCCCCTGCATACAATTTCTCTCGGCTGGCCCTCTTTCTTCACGCTCGGACGTATTCTTAACAAGCCCTGCATTCTTCTCCTGAGAACGCCTATTGTGGCTTCGTTGAAGTCCTTCATGTTTGAAATTTTTTCCTCTGTTATTATCGCTTTTATCCAATTCGTTCCGTACTCGTTGTAGTATGCGTAGAGGGCTCCGCGCTGCGGCTCGGACCATGGGAATACCCCGTCGAAATGCTCGGGCCTGAGAGTGTCAAGCGATATCCTCAGCGACTTTGCTCCCGGCGGCGGGTTCGATGATGTGTAGTATACCACCGGATTCGCAGAACTTTCCGGCATGTGCGCCTTGATGTCCTTGAGTCCTGTCCCGTTTCGCCCGTAGTATTCGTCGTGCGGGTCAAGAACGAGTATTCCTGCGTAGTCCTTTCCCGCGCAGTCCCACAGCATGCACTTTGTGAGGTTGCTTTTTCCCCTTCCGGTTGTCGCTGCTATTAGTATGTGGTGCGACAGAACCTTGTGTCCCGGCAGAAAAACAGGAACTTCAATTTCCCGGGAGCCCGACCTGAGGTTCCCGACGAAAAGCGCGTTGGAGGGCTTTCCAAGGAACGAAAGGTCCTCCTTTCTTATGGAGTAAACCTCCGAAAAGAATCCCGGCAACGACTTTGATATGCTCGCCTCGCGTCCTTTGACGGTTACCATCAGCTTCGCAAGAGCCATCCTGTAGTTCCTCAGGTCGGGCTCCATGAATTCAAAATCGGCTTTTTCCTCAAGCCACATTCCAGAGACCAGTTCAATGTTTTGGGGCGAAATCTGGCTTCCAAATCTAAGGTCTACGACCTTGAGAATCGTTGATTTTCCGGGCTCTTTGACTATGAGCAGTTCCCCGAGTTCGAGGCCTGCACCCGCCTTCTCGCGAATCAGAATTTCGGATATTGAGCCGCCTATTATCTGGCCCCTTAACTCGCGTTCTTCTTTCGGAACTTCTTTCGGATTTTCTCTCAGATCTTCTTTTGAATCTTCTTTCAAAACTTTTCCCCCCTGGTTGTGCCCCTGCGTGCGCCCGATTTATTGCACAGGTAAAGATGCAAAAATGAAAAAGGCTCACCTATTTAAGTTTAGCCCTCAAAGAGGAGGCGTCAGGAATGATCCGGGAGACAATGTTTAAGGGGAATGTTTTTATAGGTCAGCCAGACATACTGATTCAAGGGATGCAAAGTCAGGGGATGCAAAGTGGGAAAGGGAAAAGAGGCCATAAGAGGGCGTGAAAAAAGCCGCAGAAAAAACGCCCGTTCTGTGAAACGTAAAGAAACAGGAAACAAATCAGACGCAAAAAGGTCCCCCTCAGGTCTGCCCGTCAGAAGCCGCGGAAAGAACAAGGCAAACACCAAGAAAAAGCCCTCTGTCTCAGGCAGAAAAAACACCGGAAAGAACATCAAAAAAACGTCCGGAAGAAGAGCAAAGACAGGTAAAACGACCGGTAAAAGAAATGAAGTCCCGGTCCGTAGCAAGGAAAAGGAGAGAAGGAAGAACCTCTACGAGCTTGCAACGGTTGTGGCTTCACTTACCATCCTGCTTTTATTTCTCGTATTGGCGTTCGCGCTTTTGCCGGGTGCCGAGCGAAAAGCGCCTTCAAGAGAAAGAGTAGAGAGCTATCCGCCCTTGAAAATGTATTTCATAAGCAACCCTTCCAGCCCGAGGGACAACTATATTGAGAACACCCTTATAGAGCTCGAGGGCCGCTTCAGAAACAGGATTCTTCTTGACCTCGGATACTATCCGGGAAAAGACAATTCAGAGGTTATAACGCGTTTGTGCATAAAGAAAGAAGAGCCCGAAGCGCTGGCAGGATACATTTACTGCTCAAACCGGGCAGGCCTGTACAAGGACAAATGCTTCAACGCCCGCGTAACCAAAACGGCTGAAGTGAAGAACTGCATAGAAACTGAGAGGGACAGAGTAATTGAAGAGAACAGACGGATTCTTGAGAAAATTTTCGGAAACGAGACAGTCCAAAGCGGAGAGCCCGTTCTTGTCATAGGAAGCCGCAGGTATCATGGCGGCTTCTCGGAGACAGAGATAAGCAGGGCTGTATGCTCGCAGCTGATTAATCCTCCCCCGATATGCGGGGTAATACCTTCATGCTTCTCCGACTCGGACTGTTATGCAGACCCTGGCAAACTGGCCATATGCGAAAGTCCGGGGACTCCCGCTTCGAGGTGCGTTTATGTCAAAGCCGAGCCGGTGGAAGCAGTTCTCCTGCTTGAAGACAACAGCCAGGAGCCCGGCTATGCCGCCGCCAAGGTGCTGACCGTGCTGGATTCGGAGATAAAGAACCTGAAAGTCCGAACTCTTGCGCTTACCAGTCCTGAAGGCAGAATAATCGCTGAAAGGAACGCCATTGACAGGACTCCCGCGGTCTTGCTTCCGCTGAACATAAGTTCGCATCCCAAATTTTACCGCCTGAAGGACGCCTTTGAGAAACGAAAGGATTATTATGTTCTCTTTCCATAACAAGGATGTGAAAATGCGAAACCCCATGCTTGCTCTCTCGCTCGCTCTCGGGATTTTGGCTCTTCTCATCCTGCAGGGGTGCGGACCCAGCAGAACTGTCGTTGTTGACATTACAAACGACCTTGTATGCAAGGGCGAGTTTTTAACAAACGTCTCTTCCGAGTGCCTCAGCGAAAAGGGCTGTGATGACATGTGCATGAACAAGGGCTGCTCTGCATATGATATGCTTTTTGTATCGTCCGAGTTTTCAAACAGCACCTGCAAGTGCATCTGCGTTGCGGAGAACAATCTGAAAAAAGTCGCAAGGTATTACAACGAGGAAGGTGACCGGAATGAATAAGAAAACAGAAGAAGCCCTTGAAAGGGCAAAAGAAGAGGAAAAGAAGAAGATTCCAAGCATTGAAGAACTCAAAGAGGAAGACGAAGAATTCATGGAAGAAGCCAGAGAGGCAGCAAGAATTATTGAGGAAGACGAGCCCTGATGAGGGCGGGGTTCCAAATTCTTCTGCAGTTAATTCTTTTGCAGAAAGCTCAGGAGCGGCTTTTCCTTTGAGCTCTTCTTTTTCTGGCGCGGTGCCTGCTTGAAAAGCCGGCTGAGGAGCGCATTATACGATCTTCTGCTCAGGTTCTCAGCAAGAAGCTCCGCCAGAACATCGGGCTTTGAAAAGCCCGAGGAAAAGAAAGCCGTGGCAAGCTCCTGAGAAAGGGCTTTTGAGGAGAGAAGCTTTTCATTGCCCCTGAGAGACGCCGAAAGAAACGCCTGTTTTGAAGAGCCCTTCATAAACTTCCGGAACGCCTCCGCCAGCGCCTCCGGCTCGCCGAGCAAAAGGAACTTTACGAGCTGAAGTGTTCTTACAGTGTTGTTGTGGTATGTCTGCCCGTCAAGGGCCTTTATAGAGTCAAGTAGGACATCTGAAAATCGCACTGTTTCAACATCAAGCGCTCTGAAATGCGAAGCGATGCTTTTGGATTTCGACTTTGGAACCTTCCCGAGCACGACTAATCTCTTGCATGAGTCGATGCTGTATGACTCAATAAGGGACTTTATTTTCTTCTTCACGGCAGGCGTTTCAAATTTCTTTTTTACAAAGAGCGAGACCTGCTTTTCGGTGGATTCGCCTTCCCTTACCAGAGCATTGGCTGCACTCACGGAGACCTGGGTTTCCACATGAATGCATTCCGTCGGCTGCCCGTTTTCTATCTTGAGAGCCAGCATGTAAATTTCTCTGTTGTGGCCGACTTTGATGTTATGCTGGGTAAGATAGCCCTTGCTGTTAAACCAGAAGTTAAGTATTTCCCTTTCAGGATTCATCAGCACCCCCGCATCTCCAATAGGGATTGCTGTTTATAAATGTTGCGAGAATGATGCGCGCTATTGCTCTTTGGGCGGCAGAAGAAGCTGTTTTATTCTGTGTATTTCGTTCTCGGATATTGCGCATCCGTTCAGCTTGAGCCCCCAGAGGACAGCATCAAGAAGCACCTCCTCGGGCTTCCTCTCGGGAATGTTTTCGGGCATGTACTTCTCCAGAAGGCCGAGTTCGTATGCGACAGCCATCAGCTCAACGCTTCTGATAACCTTAACATTCCGGGTTCTCCTTTTGAACTCGTTCAGGTTGTGCCTGTTTACGTTTACCTTTGAATGAAGCTTTTTGCTGAGCCGGACTTCAAGCCCCTCGGGATTTTCAATGAGCATGCGCGTTGTTCTCTCATCAACCACCACTGCCTCCGCATTTTTGATGGCTGCAAGGGCAATGGCCTCCATTTCAGCATAGTGGATTATCCTCATCCACTGGCCTTTTACCTGAAATATCTGATTTGCAATGGAAAGGAGCTTTTGCGCTTCCTCCGCCGCCTCTCTTGAGCTGATGAATGTTAAAGTCCCTTCCCTGATGTGCCTCAGAACTCGCAGGGCCTCAAATTCAAAGCGTTTTCCCTGAATCGGCCTGTCAATAAGCTCTGCTCTCACCGCCGGTGTGATTACAAACTCCCCGCCCATGCGCTCCTTGAGCGGCTCCAGAAACTGGAGAAGATTATTCAACACAAGCGATATTATCGGACCGCTGTCCAGGACGACCAGTTTTCCCATTGTTGAACCCTGCGCTTTGTTTCGGACTAACCTCTCTTCTGAACATTCATTATGTTTTGAGTGCCTTCCCTTATTCCGCTGAGTATCTGATCCTTTGCCATCTCAAGAAGCCCTATCGCTTCCTGCGGGCTCACATTAACGCTGTGAATCTCGGTCTGTATTCTCGAACCGGGAGGGCCCAGCGTGAACTTCACGCTGAAGACGCGCACCGCCTCTTGTCCTTTTTCATGATTCTTTTCAGCCACGAAATCCACCTCTCAGAGACCATGTTTGAAAATCTACCAAAAAATGTAAGACAGATCATTTCTGTCCGTCCTGTCCGGATTCCTGATTTCCAAGCCCGAAGATTCTCCGGGCAATTTCAATTCTTTCCCTCGTCTGCTTTGGAGTGCTGTGCTCGCTGGATGACATCTTTCCAGTGTAGCTTGCAAGCTCCCACTGCGATATTCCCAGGAGTTCAGCTGTCTGCGCAAGCGATATGCCGTGGTCGTAAATCTTGCTTGCTTTTTTTATGCGTGCTGACCGGACCACTTCCTCAATGAAAAGTCCCAGCCGGCTGTCCAGTTCGGATATCTTTCTGAACATGGCATGTATCCTTTTACGGTAAAGATCTGGATAGCCGCTTTCCAGGTCGTGTATTGCATCTTCGAGAATGCCGAGAAACGAGGGGTCAAGATGATGCTTTCTCTCGGCTATCTTGCTCAATGCATAGATTACCACGGCGAGAGATATTGAGTCGGGATCCTGGAAGATGCTCGCATTGTGTATTGTGTGGTTTGAAAGCTCTTTAAGCTCGTCAAAACGGGCGTGCTTTAACTTCTTAACAGCGGAGCGGAGAACAGAGAGGATGTCATGTTTTACCTCCTCATTCATCATGCCGTCAGAACTCGCTGGGTTGGCTTCAGTCATGGCTGTTTCATTAGAGCTGCGTTATAAAAATCTTTCTGCAACGCCGACACCCGAAAATCTCCGGAAGCACCCAAAGATTTATATTTTTATTATGCAACAGTTACACACATGGCTGCTACTTTATGGGATCTCATCCTTCTCTTCAGGCCTCTCTCCGATGAGGAGAAGGTTCACTTGTCCAACATTAGGCAGATTCTGGACGAATCGAGCGAAGAAAACGCGCAGGAGATTCTGAGACGCATCAAAAAGCTTCTGAAACAGAGACGCATAGGGGTTGCGTATTCAAAGCTTAACATCTCAAAGGTTCTCGCTGACGACGATTCCTTTCCGGAAATATTCCTCACAAGGGAAGACGATGAGCTTAAAAAGGAAGTTCAGGAGTACAACAGAATCATTCTGGACTCGTTCAAGAAGCAGCTTTTTGATTCTCTTTCAGACAGGGCGGGAATTCTCAAAGAGTTCATTGCCCCAAACATAGTCGGACTGGATACTGAAAAGGAAGCGGTTCTTCTTCAACTCTTTGCAAGGGAAGGCGTCCACATCCTGCTTTTGGGAGACCCCGGCACTGGAAAAACAGACATTCTCATGAGCGCGGCGAAGCTTCACCCGAAGTCCGTATTCGGTCTTGGCAGCGGAACCAGCGGAGTCGGGCTGGGAGCAAGCGTCAAGGGCAAAAAGAAGATTGCGGGTCTGCTGCCGCAGGCGGACGGGGGGATATGCTGCATTGACGAACTCAACCTCATGAAGCAGTCAGACAGGGCTGCGCTTTACAATGCCATGGAAAAGGGGTTTGTAACATACGACAAGGGAGACCAGCACTTTACGATGAAAGCAAGGGTGCGCGTCCTTGCTTCTGCGAACCCCAAGGGGGACAAGTTTGCCGGAAAGTTTGTGGACACCCTGAAAAAGCAGCTGCCTTTTGATTCTGCGCTCTTGACAAGATTCCACCTTGTGTTTATGATAAGAAAGCCGGACATGAGGGGCTTTGTGGAAATAACAAGGAAGATTGTCAGGAATGACTCGAAGAAGCTCCGCGATGAGGACGCGGAATTCATAAAGGAGTATGTTGCTTATGCTGAGAAAGTTGATGTGCAGTTCCCCAAGAAGTTTGAGAAGGAAGTCATCAATTTTGTCAAGGAGATAAAAAAGGACGAGAAAAGGTACCTCATTGAGATTTCTCCCCGGCTTGTCGTCGGATTTATGAGAATGGCCAAGGCGTCAGCACGGCTCCACCTCCGAGACAAAGTCGAAAAAGAAGATATTGAACATGTGAAGGACATAGTCCGCACCAGTTTGGTTGTGAGCTGACGGCATGTGGCCGCTTAAAACCGGATTCTCGCCCGGAATACCATATCGAAAGCTTTATATAAGTAACAGGAAAGTAGCAAATTATAACCTGGGGTGGGGTTTTGAATGATAAACGCATTCAAGAAGATGTTGAACAAGTGGTTCAGGAATATTTTCAGAAAGAAGAAGCACGTCAAGATAGGCCTCTACGGGCCGCCCAACGGAGGAAAGACAACGCTTGCCAACCGCATATGCGAGGACTGGCTTGGAGAAAGCATGGGTTCCGTTTCTTCGGTGGCTCACGAAACAAGAGAGATTCAGATTAAGGAAGAGGTTCACATAAAAAGCAAGGGCAAGGAGCTTACGTTCAACCTGGTTGACACGCCGGGAATTGCGACCCGCATAGATTACGAGGACTTTCTGAAAGCGGGAATGAAAGAAAAAGAAGCGAAGAAAAGAGCCAAAGAAGCCACAAAGGGCGTCATCGATGCAATAAAGTGGCTTGACGACATGGATGTTGTCATTGTGGTCCTTGACTCGACAGTTGACCCGTACACTCAGGTTAATATAACCATAATAGGCAACCTTGAAGCCAGGAAGATACCTGTGCTGGTCGTTGCAAATAAAATAGACCTCAAAAAGTCAAATCTCAAGAAAATTCAGGCAGCATTCCCGCAATACAACGTAGTTGGCATATCAGCCAAATACGGAAACAATATGGAGGACTTTTACGAAGCCCTGTTTGAAGTGGCAGGATAAAAAGAGGGTCAAAATGCTTACGCTCCAGTTTATTCCGTATAGGGAGATTGAGTATCTCGATTCCCAAAAGAGAATCAAGAAGCTCCTCAAGATTGTGAAGGAGAACAAAATAGTTCTTCTTGAGGGGCGACTGCACAAGACAGAAGAGGCAGAGCTGATAAAAAGGACAATGCAGGAGATTGATTCCAACTTCAAGGGGATTGAGATATCTGTCGTTTACCCTGACACAAAAGAGGGTGCATTCATAAAGAGGATAAAAGAGAGCGTCATCAACATCCTGCTCGGCGACAGGAGAGGAATGACGATAATAGGCCCTGCAGCAATAATCAAAGAGATAAAGCATGATCCTGACAAGATTCAGCTTCTGACTGAGGACGGACTTAAGGAGATGTCAAGAAGAAGGCGCAAGAAAAAATAGGATGATAAGATAAGAATCATGTTTTTAATTATCAGGGGGGACTCGTTTGCCACACCAGTGCGTGAGATGCGGAACTTTTTATGATGACGGAGCAGCTGAGATTCTCAAGGGATGCAGCAACTGCGGAGGACGCCTCTTCTTCTATGTCAAGAAAGAGACGATGGAAGAGGCGAAAGAGATTACTACAAAGCTCTCCACAAAGGAAAAGAAGCAGATTGAAAAGGACGTCTATGACCTCATAGGAGGCGAGATTGACAAGACGGAGCCGGTTGTGCTGGATTTGGAGAGCATAAGGATTCTCAAACCCGGAAAGTACGAGCTTGACCTGGTCCATCTCTTCAAGAGCGAGCCGCTCATCTACAAGCTGGAGGAAGGCAAGTACATGATTGACCTGCCCCTCAGTTTCAAGCACAAAACAAAGAAACAGGGTGATTAAGATAGCAGATGATTTCAACAAGATGCTTGACAGATACCTGGAGGAAAGACAGCAGAGCAGACCTACCGATTTCATAATACGGAGAAAGCAGAAGGAAAAAAAGATAGAGAAAGTTCCTGAAATAAAGGAAGACGAAATAGTGATAGAGGAGAGAGAGCCCACGTTCTTTGAGCGATTGTTTGGAAGGAGGAAAAAGAAGGAGCTGGAACTGGTGGAAGACGAACTTGAGGAAGAGATTGAGAAGGCATCAACGCTGGAAGAAATGGAAGAGGAATTTGAGGAGCTGGAAGAGGCAGAGCAGATTATCGAAGAGAAGAAGATGAGCTTATGGAGGCGAATTCTTGAAAAGATCAAGGGGGCTACAGTGGAGGAAGAAGAGCCCGCAGTGGAAGAGGATGTAGTGTATGACGAAGAGGACTTCGTTGTTCCCCCGGACCTTAAGGAGGTCCTGAAGATCCAGAACGAGTGGCTGAAGAGGTTGCCTCCCGCCGCGCTTAAGGAATTCAAGTCGTCAGAGGATTTCAAGCGATATCAGGAGATCCTCAGAAAGTACGGTCTTATCAAGTAGTCAAAGATTATTTTGAGGTCATTATCTCTACAACGTCCCTGTGTTTAAGGGGCGCATCCTTGGCTATTGGCATTTTTGTTCTCACATTTATTGCTTTTATGAAATTCTTGCCGAAATCAGTGTGAAGTCGAAAGGCAAAGTCCAGCGGCGTTGTTCCCGGAGGCATCAAAAAGCAGTCCGGAATGTAATTCCCGTCCTGGTCCTGAAGTTTTCCCACGCCGCCCGGAAAAATAGCGATGTATTTGAGAACATCAAATACTGCAGTGTCAAGAACCTGCTGGACGCCTGTGCTTCCAAAGCTCTGAAGAACATTCTGCCTTATGAATTCAAGTGCCTTCCTCTGCCTGTCTGAAAGTTTGGATTCGTCTTTTACGGCAAAGTCCTTTTCCCCAGGAATGTATTCGATAAGTCCGTGTTTGGCGGCTTCTTTCAGAGCAAGTTCTGACTCGGCGCTGCAGGGGACAATTGTGTATTCAGGAAATTCTTCCCGCAGCCTGTCAATGTTTTTCCTTCCGGATGCTGTATCAACCTTGTTTGCAGCAATTATCATCGGTTTGGTCCTCTTTCGCAGCTCAACGGCAAGCGCCTTTATCTGCTCTTCCGACCACGAAGCCACTTTTGAAGTGTCAAAGCCCAGTTTTTTCAGAACCTCTTCAACCATATCCTCCTTGACCCCCAGACCTGAAAACTGCTTGGCTATCGCCTTCTTGACATCAGCATGCTCCTGCTGGACCTGCCTGGCAAACTTCTCCCACGGCTTCTTAAGAATGTTCAGATACCACATGTCCAGTTCCAGCTCAAGGAATCGTATGTCATTTGCCGGGTCGTAGGAGCCCTGCTCAACCGGCTCTCCAAGCTCATTTGTGCCTCCTGAGGCGTCAATAACATGAATAAGGATGTCCGCCTGCCTCAGGTCATCGAGGAACTGATTGCCCATGCCCTTGCCCTCGTATGCCCCCGGCACGAGCCCTGCTACGTCAATCATCTCCACAGGCACAAACCTGTATTTTCCAAGAATGAATCCTTCCCGGGGATTTGAGACGACACCGAAATCAGGGCCTGCATCAACAACCCGCACATAACCGACTCCGTGATTGGGCTTTATGGTTGCAAAGGGATAATTCGCTATCTCAACCTCTGCGAGAGTGCATGCCTTGAAGAATGTGCTTTTGCCTACATTTGCCTTTCCGACAACTCCGATTAGCATGGCTGAAAGCAGAACAAAGGTAGTATAAATAAATGACTGCAGAGGATGCGAAAAGTATATATAAAGAGCAGGCAAGGATAAATCATATGGCAATCGTTGTGACGCGCTTTGTTGTCAGGAGAAGCCAGTCCGTGTTCAATCTGAAAGCGTTGTACCAGCACCTGCACGAGTGGGCTGTTGAGAATGAATTCACCCCTTCAGAGAAAGATGCTGACTTTCCCGAGACGCTTTACTACGACGCGCGTCTCCCGGAAGGAAAGTCGCTGTGGATTTGGTGGCGCCTGAAGCAGGTCCCCCAGGGAAACCCGTTTTACCGAAAGATAATCAATCTGGACTGGCACACCACCAAGATAAAAGACGTCGAGATAATCCATAACGGAAAGAAGCACAAAATGCAGCAGGGAGAAATCGTGCTTTCCTGCCAGGCACTGCTGGAGACGGATTATGACAACCAGTGGCGGAACAGCAGGATTATGTCTTTTTTCTATGAATCATTCTGGAAGCGCTTCTTCTGGCCTAACCTTGAGAAGCACAAGGAAGAGTTGAAAGCGGACGCAGACAACCTCAAGGAGACCATAAAGAGATACCTTGATATCTTCTCCAGCGTGTCCCAGGAGAGGCCTTTCAGGCCGCCCAAGGGCCTTACAGAGTCCGACTACTGAGCCGAAATCGGCAAGATTTATATATCGGAACCTGAAACCAGCAGGAGAGGCGCCTCTGTAGCATAGCAAGAGATGCACTCTTGCAAACTTGCAATGCAGTATTTCCGCTTATGCTAC
>RFJB01000078.1 GCA_003695045.1 Candidatus Woesearchaeota archaeon
CCCTCTCTTCTTCCAGCAGTCCCCGCATTGACTGAGTTCAGCCAGAATCTGCTTTGTTTCTTTTTCTGCCTCTTCCGGCAAGAATTCTTCTTTAATGGAACTCCTTGCAAGCTTGATGAGAAGTTCGGCTTGATGTTCATTCATCATGAGGAATCTCATGCAGACGCAGGCGGCTTGTAAGCAGTGTTATGCTTTATTTGAGCTCTGCCAGCGCCTTTTTCTTGAATTCATCGAGATGCTTGTTCATGGCAGCCGCTGCCTTTTTCAGCGCATCCTTCGGACTTACCTTTCCGTCTGTCTCAACTATGAATGTCGGGATTCCTGTCTGGGGATGTTCTATTCTGTATCCCGCGGCAGTCACCCCGCTCACATTCCAGAGTTCGTCTTTAAGGAGATTGCAGAATGTGTGGTCTACTCCCTTAACTTCAAACTTTATGCTCTTCTTCGTCTCATTGAGGATTCTGACTTCCATAAAACCACCTGTCTATTCAGGCGAGCAATAGCGCTCTCTTTATATATCTTTCGTCTGTTTACCTGCCGGGTTGATTGTCTTGTTTTTCCTCTTTTTGCACTGGCAGGGGCTTGTCCGGTTTCCTTTTCGTCTTCCTCCGGTCAATCAAAAGCTTTAAATACCCTCATATTCAGTTTTGCCGTTATGCGCTTCTACTTTGAAAGGCACACGCGGAAGATTAGGTCCATGAAAGTTTCGCGGCTGATGACCAATCGCACCCTCATAACTGTAAAGAAAAGCGATTCAATTCCCCGCCTTTTGTCGTTGTTTGAAAAGCACAAAGTCAGCGATTTTCCAGTTGTTGATGATGAAGGAAATCTTGTGGGGGATGTTGACCTCCGCGATATTCTTCCCTTTGCACTTGATCCCGAGGATGTTTCAGAGCACGAGATAGTCGGCGTTCTGGGGACAGAACTCCATGACATTTTCGGAAACAAAGTAGAAGACATTATGAAGTTCCATGAGGAAACCGTCTCTCCCGACGACAAGCTTAAAGATGTGGCTCTCCTCATGTGGAAAGGCGACATAAGATGCGTGGCTGTGGTAAAGAACAATAAAGTGGTGGGAGTCATCTCTCAGAGAGACATCATTGACCTTTTGTTCAAGGTGTTGAAAGAGACCAAGTGAGAACTAAAACCGGCGCCTCTGAATCATTCATGCCTGGGAGGTTTTGAAGATGAACTTTTTGCTTGCGATTGTGCTTGTTGTTTCTCTTGCTAAATTACTGGGTGAATTGTTCGAACGCCTTGGAATGACTTCCATTCTGGGAGAATTTGGCGCTGGCCTGGTTTTGGGCGTTTCTTTCCTCAATCTTATCCAGCCCTCCGAGGTGGAGCAGTTTGCCTATATGGGCGCAATCCTTCTTATGTTCCTTGCAGGCTATGAAGAGACCAATCTAAAGTTCCTTCTTGAAAGGGAGAAAAAAATATCGGTAATCGGCATAGGCGCGTTGGTCTTGACGCTTCTTGCTTTGTTCGTGTCCGGAAAAATCTTTTTTAATCTTGACAACACTGCTTCCATGATTTTTGCATTCATCTTCTCCATGACTGACGTGGCGGTGGGCGCGAACATTCTCCTGGCTACGAGAAACATAGAGTCCGACACAGGCGAGTCCCTTCTCGGGATAAGCGTCGTGGACACGGTTGTCGGGCTGGTTCTTCTCGCCCTTGCCGTTTCGTTCCTGTCTGCCAATTCGCTGGCGGATGTCGGGACCACTGTCGGAAAGATGATTTTCTTCTTTGTGATAACTGTCTTCCTTGCCAAATACCTTACTAAGCTTGTCCACAGCACTGTGAAAATGCATACTGAAAAGATGGAGTTCTCGGTTGCTTTTGTGTCAATATTCCTGCTGGCATATCTCGCGGAAGAACTTAATCTTGCAGCAGTCCTCGGCTCATATTTTGCCGGAATAATCCTCCAGCACTCGCGGGACCTCTCCTCTGAGCATTTCAGCACCACTGTCCGCAACATTGCCTACGGGTTTTTCATTTCGATTTTCTTTGCGTGGGTCGGCCTTTCAACAAATCTTCGCGTTGCGCATCACTACTTCTGGCAGGCGCTTCTGATATCAGTCCTCGCTATCGTCTCAAAATTCCTTTTCACTTTTGTTCTCTCTGCTTTGCAGAAGGTTCCTGTCAGGGAAGCGCTGATATACTCTTTCGGCATGATAGCAAAGGGCTCTGACAACATCATAGTGCTGGCTATAGGGCTGAGCATAGGGGCTCTTGCTTCCTATTCTGAACTCTTTCTGACTTCTCTTGTTGTCTTGATTGTGTTAAGCCTTCTGCTTTCAACTCTGGGTCTCAGAATTCTTCTCTCAGTCGGAAATAAAGTCAAGTAGTCATAAGCCCTTCCGCTGCTGTCGCTCCCAGGAATCCTGCTGTTTTCATTCCGTCCGCCTCCCGCAGTCACTGGCCTTCTTCATCTTTTTTCGCAAAGCGGAAGGCGGTAACTTCTATTCTGCGTATTCTTCTCGTGTGGAACGCCTGCGTTGCTTTCAGGGGAAACAGGTAGTCCCACTCGTGCGTTACTGAGAATCCGTTCTTTGAAGAGTATCTTCTTATGAACTCTTTTGTGCTTGTTTTGTGAAACGAGTAAATGATGTCTGCTGTTTCAAATGCTTTCCTGAGAAACTCCCGGTCAATGTGCCTTATGCGCGTTCCAAACGGAGGGTTCATGACAACGACTTCCTGCTTTTCCGGCTTCCACTTCTCAATGCTTGCCTTTTCAAACAATGCAGGGGGCATGTCCCACTCCAGTTCGAACCTGGCGTAGTTTGAGCTTGCTATTGCAAGTGCTCTTTCGTCTTCATCAACAAATGTTATTTGTCTGCATCCTAACAGCGCAGCGCCTATTCCGAGGATGCCCGCTCCGCATCCCATGTCTGCTATCTTTTTTCCTTCAATATCCCCGAGGAGGTATGCGTTCCACAGAAGGTCTGCTGCCGTCTCCGAGTCAGTCATGTACTGCTCTTTTATGTGCTGCGGGTTAACGAATCCGCTTATCCGGCTGAGCTTTACGGCAAGGTCTGATTTGCTTTTGATGATTTTCCACACCATTGCGTCCTCTTTTTGTATACTCTTATTTATCCTTTTCAGTATCTAATCGCGAGTGCCGAAAACTATTTAAGCAACTTGCTGCGAACAGTTGTTTGCGTTGGGGGCGATGTAGCAGTGAATGTAAAAGCGGGATTTGGCGCAGGGGTTCGAAAAGTCACTTTTTCATACATTCGCAATATGAATTCTAGGATACGGGATGCGTTTCAGCGTGTCAGAGAAGAGTTGGAGGAGCACCTGGAGACAATCAACCGCAACACTAACGAGATTCAGGACCTCTATGAGTTCCTTTGCAGGATTGAGGCGAAGGTGGACAAGATTGCTGAGCGCGTTGACGAACTTGACATGGCAGTCACGGGCTCCCGAAGGAAGAAAAGCATTTCCATAGGCAACCTTTCTCTTCGCGAGAAAGAGGTTGCAACTGTTCTTTACATGGAGGCAGAGCCCCAGCCCGCTGACAGGATTGCCAGGCGAACAGGGCTTACTGTTGATCTGGTTGAGAATTACCTCACTTCCCTCTCTCAAAAGGGCGTTCCCGTTGTGAAAGATGTGGTGGATGGTGTTGTTTTCTACTCTCTTGATAATGACTTCAAGCAGCTTCAGGCAAAGGAGAACGTTCTTCAGATTAACGAACTTATAACCAAAGAATTTCAGTTCTGATTCTCTGCCTGCCTTTCTTTCTTGCTGCGCCCGTTTC
>RFJB01000079.1 GCA_003695045.1 Candidatus Woesearchaeota archaeon
AGTCGTAAGAGGTCCGCACCTCCACCAGGACCTTCTTGGTTTTATCCGAAGCCCTGAACAGAGTGTCAAACTCGGAAAGAGCTCCCTTGCTGATTCCCGGAGAGTAGAATGCGGCAACATCCTCCCCTGAAGCATCAAAGCCGGACTCGAGAAACAGGAAACCACCGGGAACAACTCCTGGAATGTCCCGCCAGAGAGGGGGAAAAACAGCGGTATTGAGAGAAGCAGCCGAAAACTCAGAGAAGGCAAGAAAATCAGCGTAAACCTTTGAGGAGTAGATGCTGTTCACAGCGAAAAGTTCGCCCCTCGCGGTAATCCAGGGCGAGAAAGAAGAGGAGAAGGTGGAAGAAATCTTTCTCGAATTCGAATCAAGCCAGTTCCAAAAGCTTTCTTCTTCACTGCCGGCAGAGTAAAGAACGCAGTCGGCGCGCAGAAAGGGATCGACAAGCCCGGGCAGAACAATACCGTCAAACTTTCTGACCAAAGGATTCAGGGAATCAAGGAAATGCTTTCCCCTCACAGAAGTTATCCTGCCCTCGGAAGAAACGGAGAAAACAACATCATGCTTCAGTTCGGATCCGTCAAACAGAACGGGAGCGTAAAAGCGCGCGGTTCCCGAGAAGAAAGCAGAGTACACACTATAAACAGCAAGCGCGAAAACAAAAAAAGCAAACACCTTCTTCAGAGCAACCGCTACCAAACCGACACCTCTTAAAAAATACTGCGCGGGACTTTTTTATATCTTATGAGACCTTTCAGAAATGGTAACAGGGCATGCGGACAAATGAGCGCCAAAACAGGAAAACAGGAAAAACCATAAAAACACGCACTCCAATAAAAAAGCAAGAATGGGAGCAACAAGAATAGGGGTTCTTGCCGGGAGCGCCGGCGCGGCATTCCTGGGATATTTCACAATAATCGCAAGTCCGCCGCAGGGAATCCTGCAGGTTGTCCGGGCAATGAGCATACCCGGACAGATAGCAAAGTTCATGCTGGGCGTGATGGGAAACAGCATAACCGGAAACGGGGAATCAGTGCTCGCAATGATCGCATGGCTGGCGGCATGCACATTAGCAGGAATAATCATAGACAGAATTTGAACAAGTCAGTACTCAATACCCCTTCTGGCAGGAGTTCCGTCATTAAAGTAATGCTTCACCATCCTGAATTCTGTCACGAGGTCTGCGGCATCAATAATCTCTTTTGGAGCGCCCCTGCCGGTAAGAATGAGTTCGAGCTTCGGAGGCCGGTTTCTCATGAGTTCAAGGACATCAGATGTTTTGATAAAGCCCTTCTGAAGAGCGACATTAATTTCGTCCAGAATTACCATGTCATAATTTCCTGACAAGACCGCCCTTTGAGCATGCTCCCACGCTTTCCTGACCATTTCCTGCTGCTCCGCATCATCAAGAAAACAGTAACGGCATGCCCCGCAGTTAATGTCCTCCCTGAGATAGTTTATTTCCCTGAAGACCTTGTGCTCTTCGCCGGGAGAGAACTGGTCGAGGCGGAGCTGGGTCCGCTCTTTGATGCAGGGCTTCCCATACTGGTAAATCTCCAGACCCGGAAGGTAATTCTTAATAGTAATGAATTCTCCGGTATAAGCGCCGCCCTTCATGAACTGGATGATGCAAACCTTCATGTTCTGCCCGTAGGCGCGCAGAGCCATTCCGAAAGCAGTGGTCGTCTTGCCCTTGCTCTCCCCCGTGTAAACATGGACCTTGCCAACGCGCGAAACCATGAAACGACATGAAAAACAACGGCTATAAAAAACTATTGAATGGCGCTGACCAATGACACAAAAGAAAGAGAGGATAAATCGCACTACGACGCACTACGAAATTGGAGAACCCGCACTTAGAACCTGGCCTTCAAGCGACTGGTCGCGGTATATGGTCAAGCCCTTGCACCCCTCCTTGTAGGCAAGAAGGTAAGCATCAAACACGTCGCCCATCGTTGCGCCTGAGGGAAAGTTGATCGTCTTACTTATCGCGCCCTCCACATATTTCTGGAATGCTGCCTGCATCTTCACATGCCACTCCGGGCTTATCTGGTGCGAGACCTTGAAAACTTCCTTGACATCGTCCGGAACAGAATCAACATTCTGGATGTTTCCCCTCTCGGCAATCGCCCTGACGAGTTCGTCGGAGTAAAAACCCCTCTCTCTGGCGACACGTTCAAAATGCTTGTTAACATAGAGAAATTCCTTGCCTTCAAAAACCCGCTTGACATAGGAAAGCGCGAAATGCGGCTCTATGCCGCTGGAAGTTTCCGCAAGCATGCTTATGCTGCCGGTCGGGGCAATGGCAGTAAGCGACGCGTTGCGCCTCCTGGAAAACTGGGGAAATGCTGACTTTTTGAAAAGGGGAAAAGAGCCCTTTACTTTGGCAATCCTCTCTGAAGTCGAAGCAGCAGTGTCGTTGATGAACTTCATAACCTTCCTGGCAAGCTTAACAGCGCGCTCTGAATCATACGGAATACCGAGCTGGAAGAGCATATCCGACCATCCCATGACGCCGAGCCCTATCCTTCTGAAGTTTTTGGTGACCTTCTCTATTTCGGCAGTGGGATAAGAAGATATGTCTATGCAGTTGTCAAGGAACTGCACGGCAAGAGAAACAGTCCTTTCGAGGTTCTTCCAGTCAACACCCTTGTTTTTGACAAACTTATCAAGGTTTATGGAGCCCAGAACGGCAGATTCGTGCGCATAAAGAGGCATCTCCGCGCAGGCGCTGACGCCCTCAAAGGGTCCCTCGTAAGAAGTGGGATTGGCAGAGTTAATCCTGTCAATGAAAAGAATGCCGGGGTCGCCGCACTGCCAGGCGGTGGTCACAAGCAAATCAAAGACCTGCCTTGCTTTTATCCTCTTCACGACCTCTCCGGAAGAAGGATGGCGGACAGCATAGTCGCCGTTGGAAAGAACTGCCTTCATGAAAGAATCAGTCAGGGCGACAGAAATGTTGAAGTGCGGAAGCGACTGCCTCGTCTTCAGCGTTATGAAGTCAAGGACATCAGGATGGTGGACGGAGAGCATGCCCATGTTTGAAGCCCTCCTCGTCCCAATCTTTATCCTCGCGCTCGACTCGTCAAAGAGCTTGAGAAAAGAAACGGGTCCGGCAGCAACGCCTCCGCTGACAGAAGCAGAGTCGCCCTTCGGCCTGAGACGCGAAAAGTCAAAACCAGTGCCGCCTCCTGCACGGTGTATGAGCGCCTGCTCCTTAAGAGCGTCGTAAATTGTGTCTATCGAATCGCCAACAGGAACCACAAAGGCGTTTGCAAGCTGACCGTTCTTTGTGCCTGTATTTGCAAGAATCCTGCCGGCGGGAACGAACGAAAGGGAAGACATTGCCGAAAAGAAGTCCTCCTCAAGCTGCTTAACATAAGATGACACCTCTGTTCCGGGCGAAACGCCAAGAAGCGAGGCAGTCCGGGAATCAATAGGACCGGAGCGGAGATACTTTCTCTCAACAGCGGCAACGTTCTTCGCAACACGCCTGAACATCTGCAACGGGGACTCGATTATCACTCCCGCCTTGTCCCTCAAAAGATATCTTTCCTTTGCAATCCATGCGCCGTTAAGAGACAACTTTGAGTCGTCAACAAAACCGAGAAGAAGCTTTTTGGCCTCCCTGAGTTCGGTGCGCTTCTGCCTGTAGAGGATGTATGCCTTTGCCGTCTCAGCATGTCCTTCGCGGATAAGAACGTTCTCGACAATGTCCTGAATCTCCTCAACAGCAGGTATTGAGTGCCTGTGAAAACGCTTGTTGATTTCCTCAACGACGAGGTCTGCGAGGTGCGAAACCTGGCTCAAATCAGAGCCGCCCGTGGCGGCGACCGCCTTGGAAATGGCATTCTCAATCTTGCCCCTGTCAAAGGGCACGATGCTGCCGTCTCGCTTGCATATTCTCCTGACTGACGTTTTAGCAGAACCGGATTCGGAAGGCGGAACCATAAGCATGCCAAAAGAAAAGCCCTTAATAAAAGTTGTGCTGTCAGGCACAATAAAGAACAATAAAGAGACAGACAAGCAAAAGAGATAAAAAGAACGCCAGCCCAACAAAGAATTCTGCGAACAAAACAACAGAACAAAAAAATCACAAAGCAAACACCGGAAAGATGAGCGAAATGAAAGAAATTCCGTCAATAGAAGAGATAAAACAGCACCTTGAGTCATACCCCAGTGTCACCAAGGCAGATGCGGAACTCCACGCAGAACGAATAAGAGAGATACTGGAGATAAAGAAAAAGCACAATGTGGTAATTCTCGGGCACAACTACATGGAGCCCCTCGTCTTTGAATGCTCGGAAGAGCAGGAAAGAGGCGATTCATACGGATTGAGCGAGTATGCCGCAAGGACAGACGCTGACATTATCGTATTCAACGGAGTAAGGTTCATGGCTGAAACAGCAAAAGTTCTGAACCCTGAGAAGAAAGTCCTGATAGCGGACAGGACAGCAGGATGCTCGCTTGCGGACAACTTCACTGCAGAAAACGTGAAGGAGCTGAAGCAGAAGCACCCGGGAGTGCCCGTCATGATATACATAAACAGCTACGCGGACGCAAAGGCGGAAAGCGATGTCGTGTGCACCTCTGCAAACGCAGCCAAAATAGCAAAAAAGCTTCCAGGAAACAAAGTGATATTCGTGCCTGACATCCTGTTCGCACAGAACCTTGCAGAAGAGCTTAGAGGAGTCAAAGAAATAATTTATCCCGAGGAAGGCAGGGGCGCAATCTGCGAAGTGCATGAAAAGTTCAGCATTGAAGACATCAACGCTGTGAGGAAAAGCTTTGAAATTCCAAAGGGGCATCCGAAAAGAATGATTTACGCGCATTGGGAGTGCCGGCCTGAAGTCCTGAGGGAGGCGGACTTCTACGGAAGCACGACGCAGATAAGAAAGGACATCGCAGAAAGAGTTTCAAAGGGAATGCTTGAGAAAGCATTCGTCGCAAGCGAGTGCGAGCTGACAAGCAACCTGGCAGCAGAATTCCCCCAGGTCCAGTTCTACACCGCATGCTCGGTAAGATGCTCGCACATGGCAAAGATAACGATAGAAAAGCTTCACAGGTTGATGAAAGCAATTGATTCAGGAGAAGACCTGAGCGAGTGGGAAGTTGCCCTGCCCGAAGAAGTAATAGAAAAAGCGCGGAAGCCCATAGAGAAGATGCTGGAGCTTGGCAGGTAAACACGTAAGGAAATACTTCAGGGAGCGTTCTGCTTTTCCTTTTCTTTAAGCTTTTTCGTGGTTTCTGTCATGTCGATAAGCTCAATGCCTGCCTTCTTTGAAAACTCGTAAATTCGCTCGTCCCTGTAGAACTCACCGAAGAATATTCTCTTTATGCCGGCATTGGCAATCATTTTGAAGCAGTTCCAGCAGGGGCTGGCAGTAACGTAAATGTCGGCACCGTTGATGTTAACACCGTTCCTGGCCGCCTGGACAATCGCGTTTGCTTCGGCATGCACTGTCGCAACGCAGTGGCCGTTCTCCATCATGTGGCCGACCTCAGAGCAGTGGGGAAGGCCGCGAATGCTTCCGTTGTAGCCCGTGGAAAGAATCATCCTGTCCCTGACTATCACAGCGCCGACAAACTTCCTGTCGCATGTCGACCTGCTCGCAACCTGCCTTGCAATAGTCATAAAATACTCGTCCCAGGAAGGCCTTGAGTCATGCGAAGAATCTTCCTTCATGAAGCCAGTGCATGAAGAGGAAGTATTTAACGATTTCTAAAGATTTCTAAAGTTTCCCGCATGAGAAAACTGATGGAGTTGCAGCAGGGAGGGCAGTTCAAACAAAACTATTTAAAGAAACGCGAAACGAAAACATAATACAAGGAGGGGGTGTGTATGAAAAGTTCATCTTCATTTCTGGAAAACAGGGAAATCGGAAGTATAGTGGCAGGAAAATGGC
>RFJB01000009.1 GCA_003695045.1 Candidatus Woesearchaeota archaeon
AAGAGGGATCTTCCTTTCGAGTTTTGCCCGCGCAGGATAAGGGTGCTGAGGGACGCGGTGTCAATAGAGTTGAAGAGAATCCAGGAACCCACTTTGTAATGGTAAAATATTTATACTTTTTCTGTCAGGTCACTTCCCATGTCTCACGGCATTCCCTCTTCAGAGGGTCAGTCAAACATAGAAACGCTTATTGCCCGGATTGAGAGCGCGGGACCTGTCATGGCAAACCGTTCCGGACAGGTCTATGAGAGCGGGATTCCTTCTTATGCTGTTGAGCTGCGTCTTCTTGACGGCTCAGAGTTCTTTGTTGCGGGCATGTCCCGACCAGAGTACTATTCACTTCTGCAGTCCTACGGACTGGAAATAGTGCGTCCAGGTATAAAAGAAGAAATTCAAGCCGGTTCCAAGATTATAGGGAAATATGCGGTTGTTCTATTCCAACCTTCAAAGGGTTTTGTAAAAGTTATTCCGGCACCTGAACTCGACTCTGTTCAGAGCCCCTTCCTGCCCGGCTCCGCTGTCAGAAAGAATTACTCATAACAGTTCCTTCAGCAATCTCCAGTCAGGGCCAGGTTCTCTTACCGAAAGATTAATAATTCATTGGCTCAACTCCCCGTTTCATGGGAAAACTGATGCTGTTCATCGTTGGATTCTTTTTGCTCGGCGGCTACATCATATATCAGGGATACCACTACGACCTTGACAATCCGCAGGACAGGAAGTCGTTCGCAAAGCAGTTTGCAAAGTGGGTCTGGGATGTGGGCAAAAAGACGAAGAATGTCGTTGCCTATGTGATAAAAGAGGACTGGCTTCCTGAAGCGGGCAGCAGCGTTAATGAAACCAACAGGACTGAAGAAGAGAAGATTAATCCTTCTGTGACGGTTACGCTTTCATGAACAATTCAGGATGAGAAAGGGTGGTTGAATGGGCATTAACTTCATAAAAAACATAGTGGATGGCGCTGTTGACGAGCACACCCACAACAAGTTTGTAAGGTTCGGCAAGGGCACTTTTGAAAGGGAGCCGATGACAGTCAAGGTGACTTCCAAGGTGTCGGTAAAGTCCGGCTTTGAGTTCGGCGATGCTGTGCTCAGGTTTGTCGTATCGCACTCCGATGCAGATGTTGACTTTTCAGGAGCAATAATCACCTCAAAGGATATCTCGCCTGTTCTTGAAAAGCGCAGCGTTGAGTACTCGTCCAGAGGAAAAAAGTGGACGGTAAAGGGTTCCATGGGCAGCGATGAATTCATGGAGTTTCTCAAGGAGCTTGAAGGAACGTATGCCCTGCTTTCTTTAACCACAAGGGGAATGAAGGTCAAAATGAAGACAGCGCTTCCCAAGCCGGGAAACACTTCGGAGGACTTTCTCAGGGCGGAATTTCCAAAGGATTTTCTTGCTGACTTTGCGAAAGAGTTCCTGTGGGAATACGAGGGGGGCAAGCCGTTCAAGTCCGCTCTTGCAAAGCACACCTACATAATCACGGACATCGAGGTTCCAAAAGAGTTTGAAAACGACTATGCCATGGCAAGGATTAAGGCAGTGAGGAAGGGCACCCTGAAGAGGCACGTCGAGATTGACGGCCAGTCGTTTGACAATGATTACAAGCTGGAGGCGTAAATATGAAAGCAGAGGCAGCACACCAGGAGGAGCTTCAGCAAAGGCAGGAAACCAGCGTTCGTCTGGGATTGAGGGCTCTGGAAACGCAGCTGCGCCTTTACAATCTCCAGGAGTGGGTTCTTGTTGCGTCTTTCATTGCCTCCGCAGGAGTGTTGAGAATTGCGATGCAGTTCCTTCCCAATGTGGAGCCGCTCACTTTCTTCGCTCTTCTTGCAGGTGCATTGTTCGGCTGGCGCAAAGGGTTTCTTGTCGGGGCATCCTCGCTGTGGTGGTCGAACTACTTTGTGATAGGAGGCCAGGGCCCGTGGAGTTTCTTCCAGGCAGCATCCTTCGGCATAGCGGGAATTCTTGGCAGTTTTATTCCTGTCAAGGGCAGGAACAGCAGGGGTTCGACATGGAGAATCATTCCATTTGCTCTCGTGGCATCGCTGATTGCCACGGCGTTGTTCGAGATAATCATGAACCTTGGCTGGGCATTCATGTTCGGCATGAGCCCGCTGGCGGTTTTTGCTTCAGGGCTTCCGCTTTTTGGGGTTCACCTCGCAAGCAATCTCTCTTTCGCCGTGCTGATTCCGAAGTTTGGGGGGCTGATTTATGAAAAGGCAGGTCTTGCTGACAGGGCTCTTTGCAGGCATCTCATTGCTCGCATTCGTTCTGGCAATGGCATTCCTGGGCGTTTACCAGGAAAGCGGTCGCACTAAAGGGCATCCGAACAACGCTGTCGTGCAGGTTTATTTCTCGGACTCGGACTCGTTTCCAAAGGCAACATACGCTGTTTCGCCGGGAAAAACCCTTGGGGAGGTCCTTTCAGAACGCTATGCTGTTGATGAGTCCTTCTCTCTCATAAAATGCCTTGACGATATCTGCAATGAAGGCAGAAACCTGTGGCATGTGACGGCAAACGGAAAAGTCCTTTCCCGCGCTCCGCTTGAGTATGAGCTCGGGCAGGGAGACGTTGTGGCTGTCAGTTACGGCAGGTTGAGTTGACTTCTCTCTGACGGCGCAAACTTTTTATAAGTCGCGCAATATTTGCTGCCCACCATGGCAGAAAACAACATTTCAAACGCTTCAAAGGGCTCTGGCAGGCCTGTTCTTGTAACGAGCGCATTGCCGTATGCAAACGGAAGCATTCACATAGGGCATCTTGTTGAATACATTCAGACAGACATCTGGGTCAGGTTCCTCAAGCTGATAGGAAAAAACGCTATTTACTGCTGCGCTGACGACACTCACGGAGCTCCCATTGAGATTAACGCTTCAAAGCAGGGGATAAGCCCCGAAGAGCTTATAGCGAAATATTACAAAGAGCACACCGAGGACTTTTCAAAATTCCTGATTAAATTTGACAGTTATTATTCAACCAACAGCCCGGAGAACAGGCATTACGCAGAGCTAATATTCTCCCGGCTGAAAGAGGGGGGCCATATTGTCACAAAAGAGGAAGAGCACACCTACTGCGAGCACTGCAAGCGATTCCTGCCGGACAGGTATGTCAAGGGAAAGTGCCCAAAGTGCGGCGCCGAAGACCAGTACGGAGATGTATGCGAGAAGTGCAACGCAACATATTCCACTGTTGACCTTGTTGATCCATACTGCGTTCTCTGCAAGAATCCTCCCGTAAGGAAAAAATCAAGGCATTACTATTTCCGGCTCTCACACTTTTCCGACTTTTTGCGCGACTGGATTTCTTCAAACAAGGAGCTTCAGCCGGAAGTCAGAAATCACGTTCTGTCATGGATTGACGAGGGCCTTGACGACTGGTGCATTTCAAGAGACGGCCCGTACTTCGGCTTCAAGATTCCGGGAGAAGAAAACAAGTACTTCTATGTGTGGCTTGATGCTCCGATAGGGTACATTTCCTCAACAGCGAACTACTGCAAAACGCATGGAAACAAATGCTCTGCCGAGGACTACTGGACAGGCAACAAGGCAGACATTTACCATTTCATCGGCAAGGACATTATCTACTTCCATCTGCTCTTCTGGCCCGCGATGCTCAAAGCTTCGGGTTTTAATCTTCCCAGGAATGTTTTTGTGCACGGCTTTCTGACAGTCAATCATGAGAAGATGAGCAAGAGCAGGGGAACATTCCTTACTGCCAGGGAATTTCTTGAGTTTGGAAATCCCGAGCATTTGCGCTATTACTACGCTGCGAATCTCAGCAGGTC
>RFJB01000080.1 GCA_003695045.1 Candidatus Woesearchaeota archaeon
AAGCTTGTTTATGAATTTCTTTCCCGTTATCAGGTCTTTTTCCATGAACGGAAGGTCTTCGCCGAGCTTTGAGCCGGCAGCCCAGAACCTGAGGCAGTCAGCGCCGTAAGTTGCCATTACCTCCTGGGGAGCGACAGCGTTGCCTTTTGATTTTGACATCTTTTTGCCCTTGGGGTCAAGGGCGTGGCCGCTGATCATTACGTCTTTCCAGGGATTGACATTGTAGTGCAGCCTGCTCTTTACGACTGTATTGAAAAGCCAGAAGGTTATTATGTCGTGCGCCTGGGGCCTCAGTGACATTGGAAAGAGCTTCTCTCTCACAGGATGGTCCTTGAAGAGGTCCGCCGCGATTATTGGCGTGAGCGAGCTTGTCGCCCATGTGTTTATAATGTCTTTTTCTGGAACGATGTTAGTGCTTCCGCATTTCGGGCATTTGTCAACCGGGGGCTTGTCTGATATGGGGTCAACGGGCAGGTCTTCTTCTCTTGCAAGGATTACCTCGTCGCAGTCAGCGCAGTACCATACAGGGAATGGAATTCCGAAGTATATCTGCCTTGAGATGCACCAGTCCCATCGCAGCCCCTTTACCCAGTTGTCGTATCTTACTTTCATATAATCAGGGTACCAGTTAAGTTCCCTGCCCCATTTGAGCATTTCATCCTTGAGGTCGAGGTACTTGATGAACCACTGCTTTGAGTGTATTATCTGGACTTCGGTGCCGCATCGCTCGTGAACATTTACCATGTGCTTTATTGGCGTCTGTTTCACAAGGAGTCCTGCTTCTTTGAGGTCGTGAATAATCTGTTTTCTCGCTTCCTTCACGTTCATGCCGGCGTACTTTCCTGCAATATCAGTCATTTTTCCGGTTTTGTCTATTGCTTCCTTGAGAGGCAGATTGAATTCAAGGTAATGCTCCACGTCGTCCTGGTCGCCGAATGTGCAGCACATAAGGATTCCTGTTCCTTTCTCAGGGTTGGCTCTCTTGCTGGGCATTATCGGGACTTCAAAGTTGAAGAGGGGAACTTTTGCCTTCCTGCCGAAGAGCTTTTTGTATCGGTCATCATCTGGATGGGCAAAGATTGCCACGCATGCAGGCAGGAGCTCAGGCCTCGTTGTTGCTATGACCAGGTCCGAGCCGTCTTCAAGCTTGAAGATTATGTCATTGAATGTTGAGTCGAGCTCTGCATCCTGGCATTCAACCTGCGAGATTGCCGTTTTGCACTCGGTGCACCACATTGCAGGGGCTTCGGCTCTGTATTCCCTGCCCATTTTGTAAAGGTCTATGAATGATTTCTGCGAGATTTTCCGGCTGTGATTGTTGATTGTGGTATAGAAAATGTCAAAGTCGCAGCTCATTCCGATGCGCTTCCAGTCCTCGACGTATTTTGGCCTGAGTTCCTTGTCAAGCGTTTCCACGCAGAGCTTTCTGAATTTTTCCCTGCCGAGGTCTTCTGCTTTCACCTTCTTTATTTTTTCAATGAGCCGTTGAGTTGGCAAGCCGTTGTCATCAGTGCCGAAGGGATAGAACACGTTCTTCCCCCGCATCCTCTGAAAGCGGGCGATAAAGTCCTCCTGCGCATATGAGAACGCATGCCCCAGATGCATTGCGCCCGAAACGGTCGGTGGAGGAGTGTCTATTGAGAAGATGTTGCCTTCCTTGGCTGCTTTGTCAGGGTCAAACGCGTAGATTTTGTTTTCTTCCCAGAACCTGCGCCATTTGTCTTCCGACGCCTGTATCTCGTATCGTTTGGGCAGTTCCATGGGGCTGGAAAAGTGGCAGGTCATATTTAAATGTTGAGCATCAAAAGGGGCTAAAGCAATCTTTAAGTATTATGAGAAATTTCCCTGTAAGGGGTGTTGAATTGTCCGGAAAAAGCAGAGAGAAGCCGTGGGTTGTCAAGTATGCTCCCAAAACCAAGAGCGAGGTGCAGGGGCAGGACTCTGTTTTGAGACAGCTCGAAGAGTTCATACTGAAGTACACCAGACAGACCAGGAAGGGACTCCTGCTTTACGGTCCTCCGGGAGTTGGAAAGACAAGCTGCGTTTACGCTATCGCCAACGACCACAATCTGGAGGTTGTGGAAGTTAATGCTTCTGACTTCAGAAACAAGGATGGCATCAACTCGGTTATAGGAAGCGCCGTCCGCCAGATGTCTCTTTTCGCAAGAGGAAAAATAATTCTTGTTGACGAGATTGACGGCCTGAGCGGAAACAGCGACAGGGGAGGGGTTGCCGCTCTGACGAAGCTTATCAGGAGCTCCCCTTTTCCAATGATTCTTACGGCCAACAACCCGTTTGAGCAGAAGTTCAATGACTTGAGAAAGTCGTGCCAGCTTGCAGAGATGAACACCCCGTCCTATCTTTCTGTCGCCTCGGTGCTTAAGAGGATCTGCGAGTCCGAAAAGATTGCCATTGATGAATCCGCTTTGAAGAGCATTGCGAGGCGCTCGGGAGGAGACATAAGAGGCGCGATTAATGACCTGCAGACGCTGGCTTCCGAAAAAAGGTCTGAAAAGGGAGGGGTTTCGATTTCCCAACAGGATGTGGACCTCCTTTCAGAAAGAGAACGCAAGGAAACGGTAAATGAAGCGCTTATGAGGATTCTCAAAACCACAGATCCCTTTGTGGCAAAGCAGGCAATTGCGCTGACTGACGAGCCGTGGGACTCGTTCATGCTGTGGCTTGACGAGAACATCCCCAAAGAGTATTCCAGGCCTGATGACCTGGCAAGGGCTTATGAAATGCTTTCAAGAGCTGATGTTTTTGCCGGCAGAATACGGAGAATGCAGCACTACCGGTTCCTCGCTTACATCAACGATCTGATATCCGCAGGGGTTGCCCTTTCAAAGGACGAAAAATACGGCGGATTCAGGAGTTATTCAAGGCCTGCCCGGCTCCTGACCATGTATATTGCGAAGATGCGTTACGCAAAAAGAAACTCGATAGCATCAAAGATTGCCTCAAAGCTTCACATGTCGCTGAAAAGGGCTACTGAGCAGGTTTACTACCTCAAGACATTTGCCAGAAATGAGGATTTTGCCTCGCGGTTAATGAAAGAATTTGAGCTTGATAATGACGAGATTGAGTGGCTTAAAAGGTAACGCGCCAAATGATTTATAAAGTAGATATTTCTTCCAGAGCATCATGGAACAAAACAGGAAGGATAAATTTGGAATAGAAGAACTTGCTATTTTCTGCAAGAAGAAAGGGTTTGTCTACAAAACCTCAGAGATATACGGCGGCATTGCAGGGTTCTACGACTTTGGTCCGCTTGGAGTGGAGCTTAAAAACAATGTCAAACGGCTTTTGTGGAAGCGTTTTGTTCAGGACAGGGAAGACATTGTGGGTATTGACGGCGCGATAATAAGCCACCCAAAGGTCTGGCAGGCATCAGGACATGTGGAATCATTCGCCGACCTGATGCTTGAATGTTCAAACAGCAAATGCGGATTCAAAACGCGCGCTGACGCTTTTATTGAGGAAAAGCTCGGCACGAGCGTGGAAGGCCTGCCGGCCGACGAAATTCAGGGAATTGTAAAGGATAATTCGTTAAAATGTCCTCTCTGCAACTCGGACTTTGAGGAGGTCTCTGC
>RFJB01000081.1 GCA_003695045.1 Candidatus Woesearchaeota archaeon
CGTGATAATCTTTGTGAGCGACGGGGAACCTGATGACGAGGGCAGACCCTGGTCAATATTCAACAAAGTCGCAGAGCTTGCAAATAAGGGCATCTGCGTCCACACAATCGGTTACGGAAATCTCATCTCGCGCAATTCCACAGCCGAAAAAGTCCTCAAAGGAATGGCTGAGCGCTCCGAAGAAATAACAGGTTGCGGCGCGTATCATTACGCTCCCCAGGACTCTGCCCTTCTCCAGGAGATATTCTCCGAGATTTATGAAGACATCCTGCGAAAGGGGGCTCTGCTGATAAATGATGAAGTAACCGTTGATTACAAGAACGCTTTGTTGTCTGTGAGAGCATGGCTGGAATCCTCGTTCAACAACCGCCCTGTTCCCGGCATCTCACTGAAAGATGCTTCATGTTCCCCTCCTCCGATCCTGGAACTTGAGGTCTGGAAGGACAAAGACCTGAAGAGAAAACAGCAGTTTTATTATGACAGGGATGCCGGCTACACTGCCGAACTCACAGGTCTGCCTCCCGGAAATTACACTCTCATGATATCCGCTGTGAGCCTTACGGCCGGCGGCGAGCAATGCGCATTCCGCGGAACCAAGACGGAAAGAATAGAAATCGCAAAGCCGCTTGGATTTGATTCGTGCAGTGTTCTGTCCTGCTCAGAAATCGGGGACTACATCGCGTACTCTGAAAGCTTCAAAAACAAGGTTCTCATAAACATAACAGACACCTCTTTTGAGCCGCCAAGCATCAGAGTTTCAGAAGGCACCAGGATAATCTGGAAAAACACCGGCACGAAAAACCACTCTGTTGCAAGCGACTACTTCTCAAGCCCGGTTCTCGAGCCGGGAGAAACCTTTGAATTTCTTGTGGGCAAGGACCAGGCAGGCAGATACCTTGAATATTATGACCCTCTCTCAAATACTTCGGGTCTGCTTGCCTCAAGCAGGAAGGGATACTCTGCTTTTGGGGCAAACCGCAGCGTGGATTTGATGCTTGTTATGGACACTTCAGGAAGCATGAGCGGAACGCCCATGGAAGCAGCAAAGAACGCATCCCAGCGGTTCGTAAGCATGCTTTACAAGGCAGACCGTGCAGGAATAATATCCTTCTCCGACGACGCCCGCATTGTTCATCCGTTTTCATCAGAACCTGAATCTCTTTCACGAGCAATAGCAAAACTTCATGCAGGCGGCGGGACAAGCTATCTGGCTGCTCTGCAGGCGGCTGAAAAACACTTCAAGGGATTTGCCAGGCCAGGAGCTGCAAAAATGGTAATCTTCATGTCGGACGGAAAGCCCTGGGATGCGGGCAAAGAAGAGATAATTCAAAAAGTGAAGCAGATGGTTTCCGAGGGAATCTGCGTTTACACTGTCGGGTTTGGAGCTGAAGTCGGAGCTGACGAAGAGGCAATAGACATCCTCAGAAGCATGGCAGACATATCCAAGCGGGACAAGAGATGCGGTGAATATTACTACGAGCTTAAGAGCGCTGAAACGCTCTCAAAAATATTCGGCGAAATCTACAAGGAAGTTCTCACTCTTGAAAGTTTGGAAGTCAATGTCTCCTCGCCCCTGGTTTTTGAGGCCGGCTCAAAGGTCTCAGTTTCTGCCAATGTTTATTCAGCATACAACAGGAAGCCGATTCCGGGATACGAGCACTCGTCATGCGTTCCTCCTGCCAGAGTGAAAGCAGTCCTGCTGAAAAACGGAAATCCTGCTGCCGAAGCCGCTCTGAACTATACGGTTAACGGCTACTCAGCCGCTATTCCGAATGTCCGGGAAGGGCTTTATGAACTGACAGTTGATGCTACATCAGTTACCAGCACAGGAAAGACATGCAACTTTTACGGTTCAACCTCGGTTCCGCTGTTTGTGAGAAGCAGCTCTGATTACAGAAAATCTCTTCCTGTGTTCAACTTCATCATCTTTGCATTCTCGCTCCTGTGCTCGCTTTATTTCTCATATCTCATTGTCAAGAGCAGAGGTCATCAGGAAAAACTCTGACTTTTCAGGCACAACCCTTATAAAGAAATCGTCTCAACCTTTCTTTATGAAACTCTCTTCGCTTAAATCGCTGGTTCCTGAGCGGGTTATTGAAGTGCTTGCAGAAGAAGGCATAGAGAATCTCCTTCCCGCCCAGGAAAAGGCAGTCAAGGCAGGCGTTCTGGAAGGCAAAAATGTGCTCGTCTGCACTCCGACCGCCTCAGGAAAAACCCTTATTGCGGAGCTCGCAATTATGAAGTCGGTTCTTTCAGGAAAGGGAAAGGCAGTTTACATTGTCCCCCTCAAATCTCTGGCAAATGAGAAATACAAACTCTTCAGGAAAAGATACGGCAGTATGTGCAAGGTGGCAATAAGCATAGGCGACTACGACTCATCCGAGACCTTCCTCTCTGATTATGATGTGATAATCACAACTTCTGAGAAGCTCGACTCCCTTACCAGGCACAGAGTTCCGTGGCTCAGCAGGGTTGCACTTATGGTTCTCGACGAGGTGCACCTGCTCAACGACGCGGACAGAGGGCCCACCCTTGAAGTTCTGATAACAGTTATGCGGAAGATTGTTCCCGACATACAGATACTCTCCCTCAGCGCAACAATAGGAAATCCTTCCGAACTTGCCGACTGGCTGGACTCAGAACTGGTTTTTGACGAGTGGCGTCCGGTGCAGCTCTACAAGGGAGTCGCCCTGCAGAACAGGATAAAATTCTATTCTGACTGAAAATCTCTTCTGATTTCTGCCAGAAGCGTAAGCGCGGTCATCGATGCAACGAAGCTTGCAACGGACGCTCCCAGAAGGGGAATCCATCTCAGCATCAGCGAAGCCGCAGTGATATAAATTCCCCCCACAAACCATGCTGCAAAATACTCCTTCCTGAAACTTATCCTCGCAAGAGTTTTAATCCGGAAAGCATCCCTGAGCCGGTACTCTCTTGCATATTCCACAAAAGAGGCGGGCAGCATATAAACAGCAAGAAACAAGACCGCGGGCACGGCAGCAACGAGAAGCCCGGCATTTACAAGAGCAGCAAACACAGAGCTGAGAGTTGCCCTCCCAAGCAGCAAACTGAAAATCAGGGTGCCTCCCATGGCAACAATGACAAGCACAACTAGAAGAGACCAGGCAATACCTATCAGAGCCGCTGCAAGACCGTGAAGGAAGAGGTTTCCCCAGTCATCCCACTCCGGAAGCGCGAATGCTTTTCTCTTTTTCAGAACGAGGTGAGTGCTTTTTGCAAGATACCCTAACGCTAAGAGATTGATGATTGGAAACAAACTGAGGAGAATTCCTAACGCAAGCTTCTTTCCGTCCTGAAAGGGACGCATAAACGCTTTCTCAAAATCCATTCTTTGTTACGCCTCAATTCCCAGATTTTCTATTATCTGTTTTTTGCTGAAAGGCCTTAAATCATCGTATGACTGGCCCGTACCAACAAACAGAATCGGCTTCTTAGTCACATAGCTCACAGAGATCGCGGCGCCCCCCTTCTCGTCAACATCAAGTTTTGTCAGTATGATTCCGTCAATTCCTACAGCGTCATTGAACGCCATCGCCTGCTGAACAGCGTCGTTTCCTGTCAAACTGTCCCCTACAAAAATCTTCAGGTCCGGCTTTGCCACTCTCACGACCTTTTTCAGCTCGTCCATAAGATTGACATTGGAATGGCTTCTTCCGGCAGTGTCAATCAGGACAACGTCCTTTCCTTTCGCCTCTGCGTGCTTTACAGCGTCAAAAGCGACTGCCGCAGCGTCGGCTCCGTATTCATGCTTTATCAGTTTCACGCCAAGCTTTTTCGTGTGCTCCTCAATCTGCTGGATTGCAGCGGCCCTGAAAGTGTCCGCAGCAGCAACCACGACGCTTTTGCCGTGCTTCTGGAGGTAGTGCGCCACCTTGGCGAGATTCGTCGTTTTGCCTGAACCGTTCACTCCGAGGAACAGGATTACAAACGGCTTCTTCCTCTCAACAATATCCAGAAGGTCTTCTGTCTGGCTCACAAAGAGGCCGCTTATGGAGTCCCTCAGTGTGGATGTGATTACCTCGCTTATCTTCCCCCTGATAACCTTCGTGTTCACAAGCTTCTCCTTAAGGTCCTGCTTGATTTTGTCAATGACCTCCACTGCAACATTGTTTTCAAGCAGAACGACCTCAAGGTCCCAGAAAAGCTCTTCAAACTTCTCTTCGCTCAAACTCTTCTTCACGACTTTATCCGTGACGGTCTTTTTCAGCCCGCTCAGGAATCCTTTTTTGTCTTGTGTTTCCTGTTCTGGTTCTTTTGTTGTTTCTTCTTTGGTTTCTTGTTTTGTTGTTGTTTCTTTTTCTGTTTTTTCGGGGGTTGTTTCTTTTTGTTCTTCTTTTGGTTTTTCCTGTTCTTGTGTTTCTTCTTGGGGTTGTTCTTCCGGCTCTTCTTTAACTTCTTCTTTCTCATCCTCTGTCTTAACAGAAATCTCCTTCTTCTTATCTTCTTCCTTCTCCTCAGAAGAAGGTTCTTCCGGGACCTCTTCGGGAACTTCCTCAGTTATCTTCTCTTCCTCAATCCCTTCCTCTTTTTCGAGGACTTCCTCCTCTGTTTCCTCATCGACATCCTTTGAGAACTTTGACACGGCCTTCTTCAACTTATCCTTCAGAAACTTAAACATGTCCGGCACCCTTTAGTTTTCTGCTTCCGCAATCTTTGTTATTTCCGCTTCGAGATTCTTGAGTTTGGCGCTAAGCTTGAGAAGCATAGACATCAAATCCTTTTTTGCGGCCTCTATCTCTCTAAGCTGGACATTAATCAGCTGCTTTGTCCCCTCAACGTCCTTTTCAACAGCGGAATTCCCGCCCACATTGACTATGAGTTCGTCGGGGTTTCTGATTGATGCCCTCACGAAAATCCCCTGGCTTACAGGCACGAGAATCTCTGTCCCCGGCTGTGTTTTTTTCAGCTCATCGAGCGACTCCTTTATTGACTCCAGCTCGGCAGCGTGCTCTTCAAACCTCTGAAGCTGGGACTCAACCTGCTTCATCTGCTCCTCAGCCGTCTGGAACTCAATATACAGGTTCTGGAGCTTCTTGGTGTTTTCCAGGTTTTTTCCGCTCATTTTGACTTAACTATACATAGAACAAATCCAGCTTTTTGTTAACCTTCAATCCCAGCTCCCTGTTTGTCATCTCATCAAAGATTGTTCCCATGGAACGCTCTTCATGAATCCTTCTTATTGCTTCAGCAATCATGGGAGCCATTGACAAAACTTTAAGCTTGGGGAACTTCTTTTCAGGAGGAATCCTGATTGTGTTTGTGACGATGACTTCGTCCACCGGCGCCTTTCTGAGGCGCTCAACAGCAGGACCCGCGAATACAGCATGGGTTGCCGCGATTGAAATCCGCTTGGCTCCCTTATCTTTCAGCATCTTCACAGCGTTGCTTATTGTTCCTGCAGTATTAATCTCGTCATCAAGAATGATTACATTCTTTCCCTTCACGCTTCCAAGAACGGTAAAATCATCAAAGCTGTCCACTGCGGTCTTGGACCTTGACTTGTGAATGATAACCAGGGGTAGGCCAAGCTTTCTCGCAAGTGAGCTGTTGGACTTAACGCTGCCCTCATCCGGAGCCACAACAACAGTGTTTTTCAGGTCCTGCGTAAAGTAGTAATTGAGAATTATCGGCACAGCGGTCAAATGGTCCAGCGGTATGTTGAAAAATCCCTGAATCTGGTCTGCGTGCAGGTCAACAGCGAGAACCCTGTCTGTTCCGACAGCGGTAAGAAGGTCGGCAACCAGCCGGGCGGTAATCGGCTCTCTTGATGTCGCCTTTCTGTCCTGTCTTGCATAACCGTAAAACGGAATTACCGCGGTAATCCTTTTCGGGGACGCCCTCCTGAGAGCGTCAAGCATGATGAGAAGTTCCATAATGTGCTCGTTCGCCGGATGACTGGTTGGTTGGATTACAAAAACATCATCGCCACGGACCGGCTCAAGAATCTTGACATACGTTTCTCCGTCAATAAACTTCTGGACCTTTGCCTTTGTGAGCGGCACAGTCAGGCAGTCCGCCACTTCCTGCGCCAGTTCGGGATTTGAGTTTCCGGTAAAAAGTCGTATTTTATTAACCATAGTTCCACCTTCTGCCAAATGGTCTTTTGCGTCAATCTGCAAGGAAGCCGAATGCCCTGTCAAGGTTGTCAAGCTCCAGCCCTGTGGTCTGGCTTCCTGCCACTATTCCGTGAGCATTAGCTATAACTCCAGATTTGATGTATGAACTGCCCCCGTTTACCGTTCCCTTAGTGCATTTGCTCTTTAATAATGTTTCGACGAATTCAACCTCGAAATCCTCGGCTTGACTGCTTATGAGAACCCCTTTTGAGGTAAGCGCGGCAAGCGCCCCCACATTGGGAAGCCCGGCTATCATTCCCGCTTTCACAGGCACACCCAGAGCCCGTTCTATCTCTGTTCGGGCTTCTTCCGAGAGATCCTTGGAGACAAGGCACCCCTCGTTAGTTGCAAGAACGCTGTTGCCCAGAGCGGTAATCCTTCCAGGCACAATCTTTACATTGAGTCCAAGTTCTCTCAACGCCTCCAACTCATGCTGAAACACAATCTCCGGAACGAGAAGCACATCTTCAGTTCCTGCAACGAACACCCCGACAAGAGGGGTTCCTGCTACTGAAACAATATGAACAGGCACTTTAAGAATCTCTTCCAGAATTTTCTTCTCCTTGTCTGAAACCTCGCCGCCGACAAGGCAGAACTTGTCGGTGCAGAACGCATACAGCCCAATATTGGGATTTCCCGCAAAAGACGTCTTGGTGATGTGCATAAAGACAGGAATAAACGGTCTTTTTATAAGTGTTCCGGTAAGAGTTTTGAAGAAGAATTCCGCCTGCTGGCAGGCCGTTACCCTGTATTCTAACGTCTTAAGCATTCAGAACAAAAAACTGCTCCGGCCGGGATTCGAACCCGGGTCCCAGCCTCGAAAGGGCTGGATGATTGGCCGGACTACACCACCGGAGCAATCCAGCAAGGGGAGAAAAGGCCTCTTTAAAAATGTTTCCCTGATTGCTTATGTGACTTCAGAACAGAATCCAGAAGGTGCTCAGAAGGGGTACTAACACACCCTGCCTTTTTCTTTTTTTGTCGGGGGACTTTATGTCCTCCTTACAGTTTTGGGGTTCTAGCACTTTTTTAAAGGGCTAGTGGGCCTGCGGGTGATCATCAGCGGGGGTTGCACCCCACGCGCCCCTGCTATGCAGTATTCTCGGCTTAGCCGGAATACTGCCTCTTTGTAGTGTTGAAGTTTCTTAGAATTTTTTTAAAAGGTTAGTGGGCCTGCGGGGATTTGAACCCCGGACCACTGCTTTGCCTCGAAAGCCGCACAAAGCAGCAGATTGTGCGAAACGCTCCCATATAAGAGCAGCGCTCCAACCAG
>RFJB01000082.1 GCA_003695045.1 Candidatus Woesearchaeota archaeon
CAGATTTCCTCGGTCACGCCGGGGTAAACCGTGCTTTCATATACAACTATGGCTCCTTTCGACAAATTCTTCCCGACAGTATGCGAAGCTGAGATGACAGGGGAGAGGTCTGGAACATTATGGGAATCAACAGGGGTGGGAACTGCAACAATTATGAAGTCGCAGGACTTTATTAGCGAAGGGTCTGAAGTGAATTCTATATCGGCAGAAGACAGGTCTTCAGGAGAGACCTCGTGCATAGAATCAAAGCCCTTCCTGAGCTCCGAAATCTTCTTTTTGTTGATGTCGAAGCCGACAACACGGGTTTTCCTGCCAAAAGCCACTGCCAGTGGAAGGCCCACATATCCAAGCCCGACAACGCAGATTTTTCTTTCAGTCAAAGACATCACCTAATTGTGGCCTATTCCGATATAATTGAAACCGAAGGCCCTCATTTCCTGGGGGTCATAAATGTTTCTGCCGTCAATAAGAAGGGGATTGCGCATGCTTTCAACCACTCTTTTAAAGTCAAGGTTCCTGAATTCGTCCCATTCAGTTACAAGAACGAGCGCGTCTGCATCGACTGCTGCCTCGTATGCGCTTGAAGCGTAGGTTATCCTGTCCCCGAGAACTTTCCTTGCTTCATTAATCGCAACAGGATCAAAGGCGGACACCGAAGCGCCCTCTTCAAGAAGCTTGTTCGCAATCACTATCGAAGGGGCGTCGCGCATGTCATCCGTTTTCGGCTTGAAAGAAAGCCCCCACAGCGCGACCTTTTTTCCGGAAAGGTCGCCAAGGGACTCCTTTATTTTTCTGAATGCTATTTCTTTCTGCCGTGCATTAACTTCTTCCGTGGCTTTTATTATCTTGAAGTCGACGCCATGCTGTTTTCCGGTCACTATAAGTGCCTGGACGTCCTTTGGAAAGCAGCTTCCCCCATAGCCGATTCCCGCATTCAGGAAGCGGGGGCCTATTCTCGTGTCAAGCCCCATTCCCTTGGCGACCTTTTTGACATCAGCACCGGTTGCATCACAGAGAAGCGCTATTTCGTTAATGAAGGATATTTTCGTTGCCAAAAATGCATTGGAAGCATACTTGATTATCTCAGCGCTTCTAACATCGCAGAAGAAAACAGGCCTGCCTGTCCGTTCTATTGACTTGTAGAGCGAGTGCATTATCTTCCGCGCTCTTTCGGACTCGACTCCGACAACAATCCTGTCCGGCACGGTAAAGTCCCTGACTGCAGAACCCTCCCTGAGAAACTCAGGGTTTGAAACCACGTCAAACTCTCCGTCGTAGTGGGATGAGATGATTTTTTTCACTTCGTCTGCAGTCCCTACAGGAACCGTGCTTTTGTTGACTACGACTTTGTAACCGTTCATGTTCTTTCCTATGACTTCAGCCACCGCTCTGACTGCTGAAAGGTCCGCCTCATGGTTTTTTCCGGGAGGCGTGCCGACTGCCAGAAAGATTATTTCCGAATTTCTGACGGCTTCAGGAAGGTCTGTAGTAAAGGTTATTCTGCCTTCTTTTTGGTTAAGTTCGAGAAGGTCGTCAAGACCCGGTTCATAGATTGGGAGTTTTCCTGATTTGAGAAGAGAAATCTTGTTTTCATCCTTGTCAACGCAAACAACATCGTTTCCATAGTTGGCAAGGCATATTCCGACAACGAGTCCCACATATCCTGAGCCCACAACGCAGATTTTCATTGTAAACGCGAGAAAAAGAAGAGTCATTTAAAAAGGTTGTGGCATGTCTGAAAAGCGACAAATTTATAAGGAACCTGCTTTTCCACCACTCCGGACGGCCATAGCGGCCTGGTCATACCGGCACTCATTTCGAACGCCGAAGTCAAGCAGGCCCACGTTCCTGGTTGTACTGTTCTCATGAACGGGAAGCCAGGGAAGCTGTCCGCCCTTTTCTTTTTCTTGTTGTTGTTTGAGCGCAAAACAGCCCAAATCGAAAGATTTTTAAACAGCAATAGTGCCTAAAAAGGTATGTTTGTGAGGATAAAGAGAATCAAAGGAAAGGAATACGCATACCTTGTGAACAACGAATGGACCGACAGAGGACCCCGCCAGAAAACAGTCGCTTATCTCGGCAGGGCGATAAGCATCCCAAACGGAAAAGTGGATGAAGGCCTTCTCAAACTTCCCGAGAATGTTGACGAAATGGAATACAAAGAGATTGTGGAGCACGCAATCAGAGAGAACCTGAAAGCAGCGGGATTCAGGGAAGAAGACAAAGAATTGGTGCTGGAAGAAGAAGGAATAAAATACCTTCCCGAGAAGAGGGATTTTCTGAAGAACAAAAGAAGGGTGTGCCTGAAACTCAATGAAGGGATAATGTGCAACTTCACACTTGAAAAGCTTCTGCAGTTTGAGAGAACAGGAGAAGACAGGAGGGACATCCTGCTGTTTGCTGAAGCAATAGTCGGCTCGGGAATCAAACTCACAAAAGAAATCTTCGTAAAGCTTTTCACAAAGCTGCCGAAGCCGGAAATGGAGGTTCAAAGATTAGACGAGTTTGAGTATTGAAGAAAGGGAGGAGGGCTATGCCTCCACCGCTTCTTCCTTCACTTCCTCGGCATCCTCCCGGGGCTCGTTCTCAATAACCGCTTCGTAATAGGTCAGCGGCTTTATGTCTGTGATGACGGTCTTATGCACAAGGAATCGACCGTCCTTGCTTTTGAAGACGCGCGACTCAATAACGGGCATCTTCCGGAGCTGGTCTTCCATCTTTTCGGACAAAGCCATGATATCACCCGAAGCGGAAATAACCGTTCCGACTAAAGAAAAATTCGGAAGACAAAACGGAAGACATCCGCAAAAATCCGAAAAAGAGATGCAGAGAGGCGAAAAGAAGTCAGGGAATCTTTATCTTAACCGTTCTGTTTTTCAGGTCAAACGAAGAAACAAGCGGGTGCGACTTCAGGAAAGAGGCAAATTCTTCAGTGCTGAGAGCTTCCTTTTTGGCGCGCACTTCAGAGAGGAAGTCGCTGATGAGCTGGTAGTTCTCGTAGATGAGTTCTCCTGTCCTTGAGTTTTCCTCTGCCTCCTCGAGAAGGGATTTAACCCTGTCTTTCTGCATCTCAATCATTTTAAGCTGCTTCTCGACATTCCTCTGAACAGGCGACTCTTCCTCTGCAACAGACGAATATTTCAGGACATCATACACTGCAAAGGACAACGCTTCGCTGAATGAAGAAAACGACTTGACAACATGCCCTTCCGCGAGGTGCTCAAGCATGACCGGGGAAACAGCAACAAGCTTGTTTTCCTGAGACAAAACCGCATTCGGAAACGTGCTTCGCGAAAGCAGATTTTTCATCGAATTGAAAAGTGCAGAGAGTGCGTCACGGGAAACATTCTTTTCTGACGGTTCAATGCCTGCATTAAAACACACCTCTCGAGCATATTTCTTTCCAAGAGACATGGAGGATGCAAGCCACTTTTCAACAGGCGCGCCGGGAGAGTAGAGCGAAACAAATTCATCCAGGGATAATGTGCGGGGGTCTGTGGGAGGGGGCGGCGCCTCGTATGAAGAGCCGGGCCTGAAGTCCCTGGAAGAAGAGCGCACAAGGGAAAGAAGAATTTTGGACTGAGAATCTGAAAGAACAAGATTTCCCTTGGAAAAGAGTTCTACGAAGAGGAAAAAGGAGGTTTCCTTCTCGAACTCAAGCCGGAGAACCCTGTCAAAGCCGAGTTGCGACAAGGACCTCAGGCGCGATGAAACGAGACGCTTGCGAAGAGCCATGCAGAATCCCGACGGCACATCAGAGCTTTCTTTGACAGGGGAGACAAAAGCAAGCTTTGGAATGATGAGGGAAAGCACGAATCTGCCTTTTGAGGGAACATGAAGGACAAAGTGAAACACGTTCTTTGAGGGCTGGTAAATCTTGTTTACTCTTGCCCCTACAAGAAACTGAAGTTCTGAAGAGATGTGCATTACTTCAAAGGATGACATATCAGGCAGCGATGATGTCATGTTCCCACCTGTTTAAAGCCGGCAAGGGCAAGAGCTGAGTCCAGTTTTTTCATCGCTGATGTGAAAAGGGCTCTGTCGATAGGCGTTTTTCTGGCAACTGACTGGGAGAGGGAGCTTATCATCGGCAACAGGTATTTTAGCTGGGAAAGCCGCCGCTTGAGAGCAAGCTCATACGCATCGTTAATCCACAGATAGAGCGTGATTTCGTCGTAATACCTTTTGAGGTCGTGCTTGAGAGAATCCGGAAAAGAAGAGGAGTGATTCTTGAATGCCACGTCTATTATGTCGTACAGCATTCCTGCCTGCTCAAAGTTTCCCGACTTTATGAGATTGTAAGCGCTTTTGAGGGAGTAAAAGATTTCTTCCACAGGGTCCTCGCCTGGAAGGCGGACAAGCTCCACCGGCAGCGGCTTGTCATCCAAAACAGAACCTGACGGTTCGGGAGCTTCGATGCCGGGATTGTGAAGTGCTTTGATAACCTCTTCCGAGGGCGCCGGAGGTTCAATGTTTTCCGTTAGCGGACTTGAATCGGGCGGCGGGGGCACTTCAGCAGAACTGTTATTCTCCAGATCGTCTTTCTTCCCGGCAAGAGGTGATTTCTCCGCCTTTTTCGCCTTTCCGGCTTTCAGAGAGGAGAGTATTTTCTTCAGCATGGAAAAGAGACAGGACGGGAAGATTTATAAGCTTTCTCAGAAAAGAAAAAATCTCAGCCGAGGAATTTTCTAAGAGTGGCTGCACGCGTTATGTTTTCTTCCATGGGAGCGAAGTTCTTTTTGGAATAATCCTTCGCGATAATTGAGGTTATCTTCGTATGCTTCTCATCCGGCTCCGAATCAAACAGCGACGCTGCCTTTTCAACAGATTTTCTGAGAGAAGGCGGCAGGATTCGCAGATTTTCCCTGTTGAAGTAGCGCACAGCCGTCTCATGGTCAAAGTAAAAGTTCTTGTAGGAATCAAGAATGATTTCAACATCCTTCTCAGACAGCGCTGAGAGGCCCAGCAGTTCCGGAGGGATTCCCAGGGAGTAGAGGGAAGCGGTGAATTTTATCGCCCTCGGCAGTTTTATTCCAGCGCTCTCCCGGGAGTATCCGAAAAGCCCTATGTGGAGAACCCTCTTCCGCCTTTGCGGCACAAACTTTGCGATGTCGTTGATGAAGGGCGCTGCAAGCGCCACGTCTTTCTGGTACTGGTTTTTTATCTTCTCTATTATTGGAAGAACTTTCTCCTCTTCGACAGGGGCAGGGTTAGAGGTGCGCGCTTCGCTGATTGAAGCGACAGATTTTCGGACGACGCTCTCGTCGTAATCATACTTGAAGGCGGACTGCGCCGTAAAGGTGTGAACGCTCGGGTAGCCCTTCAATATCTGGTCTGCTGTTTCGGGAGTGAAGTGACCTCTGAAGGGAGCGGAACCGCACCCGAGAATAGGCAGGATTGGCGTGCTCGTCCGCTCTTCAAGGGCTTTCAGGCGCTGAAGAACAACCTTTTCAAGCAGAACGGCGGAGGCAGAGCCATAGTTCAGTGCAGGGTCAGAGCGCGCAAGCCATACGCGCTGATAAGGCCTGTCCCCGTTGAGGGGCTTCATTCTCCGCATGTAGTCCTCGGTTATTCTGTCGGCTGAGAGCATGCTGTCCATGTCTTCAAAGAGAGGCGTCACGATTATGTCTTCAGGATAAAATCTGCCTATCCACTCGCTTATTCTGACATCGTTCTCAAAGAGGGATGCGGAGTTCTTTCCAGAAACAAACTTTCTGTAGTATTGGTGGATGCGCACCAGAACATCCGATGATGAAACCATCGGGACGGTTACCTCAAAGATGGGGGGAATATTGTTCTGGTAGAATACATTCGCAACATCATAGTTTCTCGGAATGCTCTCGAGGGTTTCAAGGAGAATTTTGGCTTCGTTCTTTTCAACATCCGGATTCTGAACCCTGAGGGTCAGAAACCTGTCCCTGCCGAGCTGATTGGCTTCAAAAAACGGCTCATACCTGCTGAGAAGCTTCTTGACGACAAAATTGTCAACTTCCTTGCCTTCGCAGTCCCAGAGCTGTTCCCTTATTTTCAGATGCGAAAAGGCGTAGAACGCCTCTTTTATTTCGTCTTCTCCTGAAAGAACGGAACTGTCAGAGAAGAAGGGAGGGTGGACGTTGTCGGGGTGCTGCGTTGACATTAATCTTGATACATCTTTCGGCGAAATCATTTTCATCACGCTTTAACTTGCTTGTATAATTATTTTTCTGTGAACAACCGCGCACTTCAGCCGGCGGCTTCTTTCAAAAGCTTCTTTCCATACGCCAGAAGCTTAAGGGCGTGGGACTTTTTTCTCGAGTCCGCTATCACCCTGAACAGAGACGGCTCTGTCTTTGACGCTCTGAACCACACAAAGCCGTTCTCAAAACGGGCTTTTACGCTTCCTGAAGAGCCGCCCTTTGAAGTGACCGATGCGCCGTCGTTGACCAGCATCTCCTTCAGACGGGCATTCAAGCCCTGCCCGGAAGGAATCCTGATGTTGGCTCTTAAAGTGTGATAAGCGGGAAGAAGAGAGAGTGCCTGCTCAATCGTTATGTTTTTTCTTGCGAGGAGGCGGAGAACGAAGAGAGTTCCGAGAAGCCCGTCCCTGCATCGCGAAGGATGAACTATTGCGCCAGCGGAGCTTCCTTCGCCGCCCACGATGCTCTTTCGTTTGAGCATCTCGCTTACAACATTTGCCTCGCCAACTTCCACTTCAACAAGCTTTGCCCCGTAGGCATTCACGACATCGCGGACCAGATCAGAGGCGGCATCATTGACAACGACAACCTGCTTTGAAGGTTCCGGGTGGAACTCCAGGACGGACATGACAACAAGAGCGAGAAGGTGGTTTCCTGAAAGAACTCTGGCTTTCATGCCGCCTCCAGAGGGAAGCACCAGTTCAGCCCTGTCGGCGTCGCAGTCAAAGCCGACCCCAAAAGAGCCGGGAGCGAGCAGAGAAGACAAACCGGAAAGGGTGGAGGAGGTGGGTTCTATAGCTCGGTGAAATTCCCCGATAGTTGAGCCGATAACCCTTGAGTCAAGAGCGAGGCGGGAAGAGAAAAGCGGGAGGTATGGAATTGCTGCCCCACCGTTAGGGTCAAACACAATTTTGAAGCGCTTCTTTCTGATGAGGGAGATGTCATTCTTTGGCAGAAGAGAAAGCAGAAAGGAAACATAAGGTCTTACGGAGGACGCCCTTCTCACAGAAGGAACCGGCTTCAGAGAGGAAAGCGAATAGGAAAGGAAAGAATCCATTTCCTCAAATGATTTTTTGCGGTAGTTTCTGATGACCTCCGCCATCAAGGAGCGCGGAAGAACTGCTCCGTCCGGAGAGAGGAACTTCCATCCGGAGAACTCCGGAGGGTTGTGAGATGCAGTAATGATTATCCCGCCTTCCGCCTTAAGACGGCGAACCATGAATTCGACTGCAGGAGTGGACGCGAAACCGAGATAAACGATTCCGGAGAACCTCCTGAGAGAAGACGCCATAGCCCTGTATACCTTTACAGATGAGGCGCGGGTGTCGTGGCCTATTACGAGAAGCGGCCTCCTGGAAAAGCGCGCAGTCCGGCGAGCCAGCGTGTAAAGGTAAGCCAGCGCATATTTACTGGCAGTGTCCTCTGTCAGCGATGAACCGAAGATGCCGCGGACTCCTGAGAAGGACTCTACAAGAGAATCTTTTCCGGATTTTGCGCCTGCCGACAAATTATACGCCTCGCTCTCCTGAAAAAAACCGCCCGGCCTAAACGCTGCCTCTGAACAGCAATCTCTGCTTGGGAACGCCCGCGGCCTTCCTCTCCTCAACTGTTACCTTGTAAATCTCCTTGAGAAGGGCGATGTCCTCCTGCGTCTGCTTGACGTTTCTTCTGGAGTACATTCTCTTCTGGGTTTCTATTGCCGAGTCGAGGTAAAACTCGCTGAGATTTCCGAGGTCGCGCGCGTAGTTGGTAAATGACGGCACATTTTCAGTTATTGTTCCGTAAAGGTGGCTGCTGACGCCGATTATCTTTCCCGTGAGAATGCTCGTGTTTATTGCCGTCTTGCAGAAGTCCCCTATGATGCAGCCCATAAACTGCATGCCGGTATCAAAGAGTTCCCTGCCCAACCTGACCTTTACGGTGCCGTAAGTGTTTTTCAAATCTGAATTTGTAGTTCCCGCACCAAGATTGACCCAGCTGCCGACAAAGGCGTGGCCGATGAAGCCAAAGTGCTGCTTGTTGGAGTAGGGCTGAAAGACAGCCGCTTCTATTTCGCCCCCCACTTTGCACCAGCAGGAAATCATGGTTTCCTTCCTGAGCCATGTGTGAGGATGAACTTTTGAATTGTCGCCGACAAAGAGCGGCCCCTCGAGCACTGCGTAGGGGCCTACGACAACATTATCGCCAAGGATTATGGGGCCGGCAGCTGGGTCCAACACAGCGGAAGGATGAATTTGTATGTTTTTGCTCACATAAACCCCTGGCTCGTATTCGGAATAAGATGCGGAAAGAATCTCAAGGTTCTGCTTTATCAGCTCCCTGTTGAAGCGCAGAATGTCCCACGGGTATTTCATAATCTGAAGATTCAGCTTCGAAGCATCAATCTTCCTGAGCTTTATCCTGCTGAGGGATTCTATTATCTCAAGACGGGAGCCCTTCTTCTTGAGTTTGGAAGCAGGGCATCTTGCTGCGAGAATGACATCCTCCTTTTTTGAGCCGCCCTTGCCGCCCTCAAGGGGCTGCGTGACGATGCTGTTTTTGGGAAGTTTGTCAGGCAGGGAGTCAATTACCGCGAGGTCCGGAACGATGCGGGAGTTCAGCAGTATAAGGTCGCCCGCAATAGAAGACGGCTTGCCTTTTCTTCTTGAAACCGTTTTGTCCGCGGTCTTCTTGAGAAGCTTTGAGAAAACGAAAACCTTGTCCGCTATTCTTGATGATGCCTCGTAGAGAGATGTGCCGGCAAGCCGGATGTCGCACGGGCACCTTGTGAGGGAAACAGGATTAAGTTTTTCCCAATCGTCTTCGAAAATTATTATCTGCGCCATAAAAGCACCCCCTCGTTCTTCGCATTGCGTA
>RFJB01000083.1 GCA_003695045.1 Candidatus Woesearchaeota archaeon
CCATGCTTCTCGGCCTGTTTATACTCTACTCTGCCTTTGACATAGGAAGAAAGAATATCCTGTTTCTCATGGGCAGCAGTCCGCCCGCAAAGGTTCTGGACGAGATAGGGGATGCAGCGCGCTCTGTCAAAGGAGTCGACGCCACAAACGACATATTCGGGCACTACTTCGGAAACAAGGTTCATGCGGAAGTGCACATTAACGTTTCAAACAAACTCACGACTCCCGAAGCCCATGAGATTGGAAAGGAAGTCCAGCGGAAGGTGGAGAGCATTCCCGTCGTTTCAAAGGCGTTTGTCCACATAGACCCTGAAAGGGCGGAAAAACCGGGAAAGAAATAAATACTTCCTTGTCTTTTCTATGCTCCGGGGGTGATGCTCATGCGAAAGCGCTCTTTTCTCAGGTATTTGAAGAGGCCAAAACTTCTTTTCAGCAGAAAAAGCAGGGAAGAAGAACTTGTCCAGCAGTACGTCAGGAGAATTTACAATCCGGACAGCTTTGCGCTGAAGCCGAGGTTCAGAAGGAAACTCTCTGAGGAGGAAAGGAGAAAAATCAATGAGGCAGTGAGACGGATTTACAACCCCTGATTTTTATTTCTTTTTTCCCTTATACCTCCCCCTTCCCTCAACCTTCTCAAGGCGCGCCTCAACATTCCTGTCATTATATCCTTTCAGAACTTCTGCAAAGCACTCTTTCCATATGGTGTGGTGCTTGCTTTCCAGCGCTTCCCTCAGCAGGTGAAGGTCGACTGCCTTGTCCTCAACCTTCTCTGAGAAGAACGACAGACCGAAGTCGATGAAGAACACCTTTCCCTCTTTCAAAATCATGTTTGAAGTCGTGAGGTCGCCGTGAATTATTCCTGCGTCATGCATTCTCCTAACGAGAACGCCCATCTCTTTGCACAGTTTTTTGCAGTCGGATGACTCAAGAACATCCTTGACAAGGGGGCCGTCAATCTTTTCCATCTCAATTTCCATCTTTTTGTCGTCGAAAGAAATCAGCTTTGGGCTGGGGAATCCCATTTCCTGCAGCCGGGATAGAACCTTTGCCTCCCTTCTGGTCCTGAACTTTCTCAGCTTGACATCAATCTCCTCAAGCCGATACTTCTTTTCGAAGCGCTCCTTGAGAATTTCATCTCCCTTATCATAAAGCTTCGCTTCCGCGCCCTGCGCAATGAGCCCTTTCATTCTCCTGAGATGCTGGGGATTACTATTAAAATATTGCGCAAGCAACACCCCCATTGCGGACAGCATATAGAAACCTTTATAAATAAACCTCTTTCCCGTTATTTCGGGGGAAAACACGTAACACCTGCTTTTGAAGCTCTCAAAGAAGCTGTCAAAACGTGTTTTTCTTGAGGGGGAAAACCAATGAGTTCAGACATTGAAAACCAGACGATTTCCGGCACGATTCCTGTTTCTGACATGCCTGACGATGAGCTCTCAAGGTTTCTCAAGGAAAACTCAATCTCGCTGACTCTTGAAGAGGTCAGAAGCCTCCCTGAAAAGCTGGGCAGAAATCCAACCCTGACAGAGCTTCACATATTCAACATACAGTGGAGCGAGCACTCCTCATACAAGAGCAGCAAGAAACTCCTGAAGCAGCTGCCAACCGAAAGCCCCAAGGTAATTCTCGGGCCCAAAGAGGACTCGGGAATAGTGGAACTCGGAACATTCAAGGGAAAGCGTTACGGCATTGTTGTGAGCCACGAGTCGCACAACCATCCCTCACAGGTTGTTCCGTATGAAGGCGCAGCCACAGGAGTGGGCGGAATACTTAGAGATGTTCTCTGCATGGGTGCAGAGGTAATTGCAACCGGCGACCCCCTGCGCTTCGGAGACCCCTTTGGAAAAAACAAGGACAGGACACGGTACATAGCAAACGCCGTTGTCGATGGCATTGCCAGCTACGGCAACGCAGTGGGCATTCCTGTGCTTGCCGGCGATGTTTACTTTGATGCGTGCTTTGACGACAACTGCCTGGTCAATGTGGTATCCCTCGGCCTTGTCAAAGAAGAAGATATAATACACTCCTACGTTCCCAAAGAAGCAGCGGAAGAAGAATACGAAGTTGTCCTTGTGGGAAAGGCAACCGACAATTCGGGCTTTGGAGGGGCCGCCTTCGCTTCACTCATCCTTGACGAGGAGGAAGCGGAAATAAACAAGGGAGCAGTCCAGGTTCCGGACCCCTTCCTGAAAAACATGCTCATAAAGGCGACTCGCAGGGCTTTTGAAGTCATACGCGAGAAAAAAATAAAGGTGGGCTTCAAGGACCTGGGGGCAGGAGGCATAATGTGCGCAACCTCCGAGCTTGGAAGCGCCGCAGGGTTTGGAATGGAGCTTGACCTTGACAAGGTCCATGTATCAATGCACAATCTTCCTCCTTATGTTATCGCGTGTTCCGAAACGCAGGAAAGATTCGCATGGGTGGTGCCGAAATCATTCACTCAGGAACTTCTCAAAATTTACAATGAAGATTACGACCTTCCCAACATAGCAGAAGGAGCAAAGGCAACGGTTATCGGAAAGGTAACTCGCGAGAAGAACTATGTTCTTTTCCACAACGGCCAAAAGGTCTGCGACGCTCCAATAGACGAAGTCACCTCCGGAGTTCTTTATGACAGAGAGCAAAAGCCCATGGAGTGGAACGAGAAAGACCCAGACATACCTGAGCCGGTCCACTACAAAGAAATCATTCTGAAAATCCTCAGGCATCCCACTGTTGCCTCCAAAGCAGACATATACAAACATTATGACACAGAAGTGCAGGGAAGAGCCGTATTCAGGCCGGGAGAAGCGGACGCCGGCGTCATGGCGCCTCTTCCGGACGAGAAAGTGGGCGTCGCATTAAGCGTCGATTCAAATCCGAAGTATGGCAGAATCAGCCCTTACTGGGGCGCGGTAAACGCTGTTTTCGAGGCAATGCGTAATGTTGCCGCAACAGGAGCGGTTCCGACAGCAATCACCGACTGCCTCAATTACGGCAACCCTGAAAAGCCGGAGGCGTTCTGGCAGTTTGCAGAAGGCGTCAGAGGCATAAGTGACGCAGCAAGAAAAATATCCTATTACAACACAGACCTTCCTGTTCCTGTCGTGTCCGGAAACGTGTCTTTTTACAACGAGTCGGCAGCGGGAAAGGCAGTTGACCCTTCGCCGGTCATAGCATGCATAGGAGTCATGGATGACTTCTCAAAAGCAAGGGGCATTCAGCTCCTCAGGGAGGGAAGCTACCTCTTCCTCGTGGGCGAGAGAAAACACGAACTTGGAGGGAGCATCTACTACGAAATTCACGGAGGCACGGGAAGCAGCGTTCCGAAACCTGACTTTGAAACAGCAAAGAAGCAGATATGGTCTGTTATAGACGCAATCTCCACAGGCAAAGTGCTTGCTTCCCACGATATAAGCGACGGGGGTCTTGCCGCAGCTCTGGCTGAAATGGCAATCGGTCCCGAAGGGAAAGGCAATTTGGGCGTCGAAGTGCAGCTCAACGACGACCTTCCCACATCAACGGTTCTCTTTTCGGAAAGCCCCGGCTTCATACTTGAGGTTTCTCCTGAGGACGCAAGGGAGATAGAGAAAGTGTTCTCCCGGCACGGAGTTGATGTGTTCAAAATCGGGGAAGTAACCTCGTCTCAGAAAATCACAATCAAGCACAACGAGAAAGAAGTTTGCAGCATACCTCTTGAAGAAGCAAAAGAGGCATGGCTTAACGGCCTTTCAGAAGCCCTGAAGTAAGCGCGAAGTGATGCTCATGTCAAAACCTAAAATAGCAATCCTCCAGTTTCCGGGAGTAAACTGCGAGTACGAGTCAAAACTGGCTTGCGAGCAGGCAGGCATGGAAGCAGAAATATACAGGTGGAACTCCGGAGAACCGCTTGACACATACGACGGATTTCTCCTTCCCGGCGGCTGGTCCTATGAAGACAGGGTCCGGGCAGGAGCAATAGCAGCAAAGGACCCCCTTCTTGAACAGCTCAGGGAGCAGGCCGCATTGGGAAAGCCGGTAATCGGCATATGCAACGGCGCCCAGATACTTGTGGAATCAGGGCTGATTCCGAACATTGACAACACGCTGAGAGTCGACTTTGCGCTTGCCCCAAACATAAACCCGAGGGTCTCAGGATATTACTGCACATGGATACATGTTATGAACTCAAGCAAAAAACAGACAGCGTTCAACAGGACGATGAAATACGAAGAAGTCCTTCCTCTCCCGATAGCTCATGGAGAGGGAAGATTTGTTACAAGGAACAAGGAGCTTATAGACACCCTCATAAAAAATGATCAAATAGCGTTCAGGTACTGCAATGAAGAGGGCAATGTTATCAATGAGTTTCCCGTGAATCCGAACGGAAGCCTATACTCAATAGCCGCCCTTACGAATCCCGAAGGAAACGTTATGGCAATCATGCCCCACCCTGAAAGGGCAATGGAAAAAAGGCAGGTGCCGGGTTTCCAGGGCAGTTATGAGGAATCAAGGCAGCACGGACCGGGAAGCAAAATCTTCTTTTCAATGAAAGAATACATAGAAGAGCGGAGGAAAAAATGAGCCAGGAGCCAGTAGTTGAACTCTTCGTCCGGCTGATAATTCCGGACACCACAGCAATCACAGCCCTCAACACCCTGAAAAAGCTGGGCTTCCCGCTCACGAAGCTTTCGAGAGAGGACTATTACCAGTTTGTTCTTGACGCAAACGCGGATGCTGAAGCTTTCGCGGACAGGATAAAAAAAGTTGATGTTCTTGTAAATGCGAACAAGCACAGGGCAGAAACGACAATTAATTCGCATAAAGAAAAGGAGGATTTCGGCATACTCGTCATGAACTCCGACGATGACTGCGCAGGCATCCTCAAAACCCTGAAGGAACGCCTTGGATTTGCGGAAATAAAATCCATGAAAAGAGGCACTTACTGGACATTCGAGGCAGAACCTGGCGCTGACAGGGAAAAACTTGCGCATGACATTGCAAAAGCCCTTCTCTACAATCCCCACTATCAAGAGTATCTTCTCTGCTGACTCAGGAGGTGTTATGATGGCTGCATCAAAAAAACCATCAAAATCGAAAAAAAGAGCAAACAGAACAAAGATTCTTGTCATCTTCGGCAGCGCATCAGA
>RFJB01000084.1 GCA_003695045.1 Candidatus Woesearchaeota archaeon
GTTCAACCCCACGCTTTACCGCACGGGCGGCTCAACGGGAAGGCCTCTTATTTTCTACAACTCCAAAAAGACATTTGAGTACCACCTTGCTGCTATGTACCGCGCATGGAAATGGATAGGGTTTGATTTCGGCTCCAAATACGCCGACCTCTGGGGAGCAACCTTCGACCTCAAAGACGAGCACAAACTGAAGAAGAGAATCCATATGTGGCTCACTCACAACCGGCTTCTTGTCCCTTCCTTCAGGTTCACTCCTGAAGAGCTGGAAAAATACTCCGAACAGATTGTCAGGTTCAAGCCGGAGTACATCCACGGATATGCATCCTCAATAGAAGTTATGGCTGACTACATGAAAAAGCGCGGCATGTCCCTTGAAGGCGTTAAGGGCGTCATCACATCCGGAGAAAAACTCTTTCCGCACCAGAGAAAGAAGATAGAATCGTTCTTCAACTCAACGGTTTATGACGACTACGGCAGCAGGGAAAGCAGCATCAGGGCAACACAGTGCGAGGAAGCAGGAGGATATCACATCTCTGTGGAGAACGGAGTCCTTGAGCTTCTGAAAGACGGCGACATTGTTTCCGAGGGCACGCCGGGCAAGGTGACAATAACCGAATTTCACAATTACGCAATGCCTCTCATCAGGTACGAAAACGGAGATGTTGCCGAAGCCCTTGATGATTCATGCTCTTGCGGCAGGTCTCTCCCAATGCTCAAGCGCGTTGATGGAAGAATCTCGGACATATTCGTCACAAAAGACGGAAAGGTTGTTCCCGGAGAGATGTTTATGTACATCTTCCTTGATTTCACGGGAGAATCCTATCAGGTAATCCAGAAAACGCCCGAACGGATAATCCTTAAAATAGTGCCCGGTGACAACTACGACTACTCCAACATAGACAGCATTGTCTCGGAACTGAAGAAGTGGCTTGGCGACATAGAAGTTGAAGTCAAATATGTGAAGTCAATACCCAAGACCAACTCGGGAAAGAGGCGCTTCCTCATATCGGAAGTAAAGCCGAGGTTTTAGAAATGTTCAAGCATAGTGGTGTGCGCTTTAAGTCCTTCCTGCACTATCTGCATTTCAGATTCAAGAGGAAAGGAGATTACTGGCGCACTCTCTTGGAGCAGATCTCCTATGAGAACATGCCTCTGGAAGAGCTGCGCAGGATTCAGTTTGAGAAAACAAAACGGCTTCTCATTCACGCTTACGAGAATGTCCCGTTCTACAGGAAAAAGTTTGACGCTGCGGGCTTCAACCCTTACAAATTCAAATCAATGAAGCAATACTCTTCAGTGCCGGTAACTACAAAAGAAGAACTCAGAAATGCAGGGCATGAACAGACGAAAGCAAAGGGGATTCCGGCCGACCGGTTCGTCTCCGACAAAACCGCGGGTTCCACCGGCAAGCCGCTGTTCTTCTTCAAGGATTCCGCCTTTGAGGTTTCAGAGGCGTGCGCCCTTCTCAGAGAACATCTTCGCGCAGGAGTCAGCATAGGGGATCCCTGCGTTATTCTGAGGGGAAACCCGCCGAAGGGATTAAAACAGGGTCTTTTTCATTCCACCTACTTCTATTCCACAAAAAAGTTTGAAGAAGAAAAACTGCTTGATTTCTTGTCCTTTCTGAAGCAGAAACGAATACAAATAATTGACGGCTTCCCGTCTTTCCTCGCCGCTGTCGCAAAGAAGATGAGGGAGAAAGGCGTCAAACTCAAAACAAAGGCAATACTTGCCGGCGGGGAAATGCTGTTTCCTGAGCAGAGAAAGTTGATTCAGGAAGCGTTTTCTTCAGAAGTTTTTGACAGGTACGGCGCTGCAGAAGGCATGGGCATAGCAATGGAGTGCAATCTTCACAACGGGCTGCATTATGACCCGACACGCTTTGTTGTCGAAGTGCTTGACGAGAAGTCGCATGAAACGCTTGTTGACAAAGAAGGAGTTGTCTGCCTGACCAATCTTGAGAATTATGCCATGCCCTTTATCCGCTACCTGATGAACGACCGGGCGGTTCTTCATTCCGGAAGATGTTCCTGCGGATTGGAGTTCCCCCTCATGTCCAGCGTGAAAGGCAGGGTGCTTGACGCCCTTTGGACGCGCTCCGGAAAGCTTCTGGACTTCAACATGCTGGACCCGTACGAGCATTACGACATGCTTGACGGATTTCAGATGGTGTTGAGAAAAGACGGCACTATTGAAGCCAGAATAGTCCCCCTGGGGAACCCTGAACAGGTAAAGCGCGCAGTGGAAAAAGAACTCCGCGAATATCTTGACAGCAGCATTAAGCTGCTGGTCAAGGCGGTGGATTCAATTCCTCCCGACAGAACAGGAAAGAGGCCTTGTGTGGTAGTTGAAAGATGAAAAAGCTTTATTTTTGTGGCTGGGTGCGTTTCTTATCCTCTCTCTTTTTGTCAGGCCTGTTTTTGACAACAGCGACACCATGTACTATCTTTCACTCATTGAAGGAAAGAACTTGTCAGAAAACACGCCTCACTGGGGCTACACGTTGTTGGGCATGATTTTTACCACGCTCATTCCTTTTAACGACATTCTTTCTCTTAACATTATGAGCGCTTTCTTTGCGTCTCTTGCAGTATATCTTACTTTTCTGATCTTCAGAACTCTAAAGTTTAGCGAACGGGTTTCTCTTATTTCAACCGTCATTACTCTGTTTTCTTATTCGTTCTTCACTTCAGGATTTCTCGCAGAAGTGTATGTTGTGCAGTCCTCCCTCCTTCTTATTTCCCTCTTTTTATGGCTTGAAGACCGAGTGTTACTCTCGTCGTTGTCATTTCTTCTTGCCTTGCTTGTCTCGCCTATAA
>RFJB01000085.1 GCA_003695045.1 Candidatus Woesearchaeota archaeon
ACTTTCAGACAAAATGCAAATGGTCGCCCTTTGAGGGCATGAAACTCACAGGATGGCCCTTATATACAATTGTAAACGGGAACATCGTTTACGACAACTCAAGCGGAAAACCCAAAATAAATCCCGTCCCGGCACAGGAGGTGAAATTTCTATGACTGAAAATTCCACAGCACAAAAGGTTGCAAAACTCCTGCTTTCAATAAAAGCAGTAACTCTGAACATGGAAGAACCCTACAGATACGCATCAGGAATACTCAGCCCGATATACTGCGACAACCGGCTTATCATGTCTTACCCTGAGATAAGAGAAAAAGTAATCGACTCATTCCTCTCAGTCATAACTGAGAAAGAACTTGAATTTGATGTGGTTGCAGGAACTGCGACCGCAGGCATTCCGCACGCAGCGTGGGTTGCCGACCGCCTCAAAAAGCCGATGATCTATGTGAGAAGCTCCGCGAAAGATCACGGCAAAAAGAACCTGATAGAAGGAAAACTCGAAAACGGGCAGAAAGTCCTCCTAATTGAAGACCTCGTCAGCACAGGGGGAAGCAGCATCTCCGCAGTAAAAGCAATAAAAGAATCCGGAGGAGATGTTGTGGCATGCCTTGCCATCTTCACTTACGGAATGGAAAAAGCAGAGAAGGCGTTCAAGGAAGAGAACTGCCCGCTTTTTACGCTCTCAAACTTTAACACCCTCATAAACACAGCAGTGGAAGAGAACTATCTCTCTCCCGAACAAGCCGAGAAGGCAGTGCATTGGAACAGAGACCCCCAGGGCTGGGGGGCAAAGATGGGTTTTGAATAAAGAGGTTGATAAGAATGCCGAATGAACGCCTGATTGATCTGGACAAAAGCATAATCCCCTCCTGCGACGTTTCAACGCTTGAAGAGCTTGAAGCGCTTGTCAAGGCAACATGCAATGTCAAGGGAGTGGGAGCTTACAAAATAGGGCTCGAGCTCGTAATTCCCTACGGCACAAAACAAGTCCTTTCAGTCATAAGAAAACACACAGACCTTCCGGTAATATACGACCACCAGAAAGCCGGAACAGACGTGCCGTTCGTCGGCAAAAAATTCGTGCAGGCATGCAGGGATGTCGACGCCATAATCATATTTCCCCAGGCAGGACCTGAAACAGAAAAAGCGTTCATCCAGGCAGCCATGGACGAAGGAATGAAAATCATCGTGGGAGGCGAAATGACTCATCCGGCATACCTTGAAAGCGACGGAGGATACCTGAAAGACGATGCTCCTGAAAGAATATACAAACTTGCTGCCGAACTCGGCGTTACGGATTTCGTCGTTCCCGGAAACAAGCCGGACAAGATAGAAAAGTACAGAAAAATGCTTGAGTCAATGGGGGTCGAACCGACATTCTACTCTCCGGGCCTTGTGGCGCAGGGAGGAAAAATAACCGATTCAGCCAAAGCAGCAGGAAAGCGCTGGCACGCCATAGTCGGCAGGGCAATATACCAGGCAGAAGACATGAAAAAGGCAGCAGAGGAACTCACAAAAGAACTGGCAAGTGAATAAAATGGCTGTTGAACTGGCAACTGACGGAATCGTGGCAGGCGTAATGGGCCTTTCCCATGACACCACTCCCATGCAGGAAGAAAAGGCCTTTCAGCTGGGGCGGGAAATAGCAAAGGCAGGCCTGATAATGCTGACGGGAGCAACAACAGGACTGCCGCATCATGCGGCAATGGGGGCGAAAAAAGAAGGGGGAATCGTCATAGGAATCTCTCCGGCGTCAAACCCCAGAGAGCACGTTGAGATGATGGGCAAGCCCACGGACAATCACGACTTTATCGTTTATACAGGACTTGGTTTCATGGGCAGAAACAGCATAAACATAAAAACATCAGACATAATATTCATACTTGCAGGCCACATAGGAACTCTAAACGAGTTCACGCACGCCTTTGTGGAGAAAAAGCCGGTGGCAGTGCTTACCGGCACAGGCGGGATAGCGGACAAGCTGGAAGAGATTGTCAGCGTACTTGGAGCTGAGGACAGGACAATAATCTACGATTCCAGTCCTGAAGAACTCGTAAAGAAAGCGCTGTCTGCATTCGGTGGGAAAAATGGGAAAACTTAAGGTAAGCGTTTCAATACTCTCAGCGGACTTTTCCAAACTCCAGTCAGAGATAGACAGAGTTTCAAATGCCGACATGCTCCACATTGATGTAATGGACAGCCATTTTGTGCCGGAACTCACATTCGGGCCTGTAGTCATAAAAAACCTCGCCACGAAACTTCCGTTCGACGTGCATCTCATGGTCACCAATCCCGAAAAGCACATCGAGCCGTTTGCACAAGCGGGAGCGGACGCAATAACCTTCCACGCAGAGGCAGTCGCCGACATAAAAAAAGTGATTGACAAAATACATGCCGCAGGACTTAAAGCGGGCGTCGCCCTGAATCCGGACACGCCGCTTGACCCGATAGAAGAGCATCTTGAAAGCATTGACAGAGTGCTCATCATGTCTGTGTTTCCAGGTTACGCCGGGCAGAAATTCATTCCGGACGTTGTCCCGAAAATCAAAGCCCTCCGGGCCAGATACAACGGTGAAATAGCGGTTGACGGCGGCATAAATTCTGAAACAGGAAAAATTGTTGCAGAAGCGGGAGCAGACATTCTGGTTGCGGCATCATTCGTTTACAAAAATCCGGAGCCCGCAAAAGCGGTGGAAGAACTCAGAAACTGCCTAAATAATTAAAAACCCGGCAGTCTTATTCTTCATCATGATAATAACAGTAACCGGGAAGCTCGGCTCCGGAAAGACAACTCTGTGCAGGCACTTCCAAAGAAAAGGCGCCAGCGTAATTGACGCCGATGCTGCGGGAAAGGAACTCCTGCAGCGGCAGGATGTCAGAGACAAACTTGCAGAAGCATTCGGAAACAGGATTCTTAACGAAGACGGCAGCATAAACAAGGACAAGCTTGCAGAGCTGGCTTTCAAAAGCAGAACTTCTCTGGAAAAGCTGAACAGCATAATGCACCCTCTCCTGAGAAAAGAGTTGTCAAAAATGGCTGAAAAACAGGAAGGCATTGTTGTCATAGACGCAGCCCTCGGCAACGAACTTGGTTTGCATGAAATATCCGACTTTGTCATTGTAGTTTCGGCTTCCGACGAAGCAGCAGCATCGCGGCTGCCCCCTGAAAAAAGACAAAACCTATTAAGAAGAAGAGCATTCCAGCAGGACAGCAGGGGGGATTTTCACATAGAGAACAACGGCTCTCTGGAAGAATTCCTGAAAGAGGGCGATAAGGTCTGGAACGAGGTCGTTCGCAATGCAAGGACAATCCGTTGAAAAGAATGCGAGAACCGCGATTTATCCCGGCAGTTTCGACCCCATAACAAACGGGCACCTTGACATACTCTCCAGGGCTCTGAAAATATTTGACAAAATAATCATCGCGGTCCTCAGGAACGGAAGCAAAGAGCCGCTCTTTTCTGTGGAAGAGAGAATGAGCATGATAAAGCAGGTAACTTCCGGAATGAATGTTGTGATTGAATCTTTCGACGGACTTCTCGCGGATTATGTGAGGCAGAAAGAGACGAACATCATAATACGCTCGCTGAGGGCGACAAGCGACTTTGACTATGAGTTTCAGATGGCAGTGATGAACAGCCAGATGAACAGGGAGATGGAAAGCATCTTTCTGATGACAGGAAAGGAATACTTCTTTCTGAGTTCTTCGGTCGTGAAGGAAATAGCTTCAAGGGGCGGCGATGTGAGCTGGCTCGTTCCTCCCGTGGTTGCTGAAAAACTGAAAGCAAAATTACGCTCTTCTGGCAGCAACAATGGTGAAGAATGATGGAACGCCTCAAAGAAGCCCTCTACTATGAGAAAAAACAAGGCAGCCAAAATGTTCAGTGCCGCATCTGCCCGAGAAACTGCATTATAGCCGAAGGAAAAACCGGTTTCTGCAGAGTCAGGCGGAACATAGGCGGAAAACTATATGCGGAAAACTATTCAAGGCCCTGCTCCATCGCAATAGACCCTGTAGAGAAAAAGCCCCTCTACCACTTCCTTCCGGGACAGGACATACTCTCCATAGCGACGGTCGGCTGCAATCTGGCATGCAAACACTGCCAGAATTATGAAATATCACAGGCAGAGGTAGGCGCCTACAACGAGCCAAAGGTAACTCCTGAAGAGATTGTTGACGCAGCACTTAGGAAAAACTGTAGCATGATAGCATACACCTACACCGAACCAACAATCTTTTACGAGTATGTCCTTGACACTGCGAAACTTGCAAAGCAGAAAGGCATCAGAAACGTCATAGTTTCAAACGGATACATAAATCCGGAGCCGCTCAAAGAACTCCTGAAATACATTGATGCGGCAAACATCGACCTCAAAGCGTTTGACGGCGACTTCTACAAGAAGATAACGCTTGCGAAGCTCGAGCCGGTTCTCGAAACGCTCAGGACCATAGCAAAAAGCAGCGCGTGGCTGGAAATAACCAACCTGATAATACCAACTCTGAACGACAGCATAAGCAAAATAAGGGAGATGGCTGCATGGATTTCGGCAGAACTCGGAGCTGATGTCCCGCTTCATCTGACGAGATTTCACCCTTACTATAAGCTCTCACACCTTCCTCCAACCCCTGAAGAAACTCTCACGAAGGCATACATGGTTGCGAAAGAAAAACTCAACTATGTCTATGTCGGAAACATTCTCACAGAGGAAGGACAGCACACATATTGTCCCGAGTGCGGCGAGCTTCTCATTGAACGAGTCGCTTTCAGGGTGGTGAAGAACAGAATAAAAAACTCCCGCTGCCCTTCGTGCAAAGCGAAAATAGCGGGGGTATGGAGTTGATGAAAAGAGAAAAAAACACCCTCAAGGAGATATTCAGCCAGTTAACGCCGTATCTCAAAGCAGTTCTGATCCTTTATGCCGTTTCACTTATGGCTGGCGCGGCGCTTCATGAAAGAATAAACCCCTTCATAAGCGAGTTTCTGGAAGGCATACTTGCTTCAGTGGAGCAGAAATCATATCTTGAAACGGTTGAGTTCATATTCATAAACAACTTTCGGGCAGCATTTCTTGCTGTGCTCTTAGGGCCCGTCTTTGCTCTTTACCCGTTATTTGCCACCTCGCTGAACGGACTCATTCTGGGAGGCGCAGCTGCAAAGGCGTGGTCAACAAGCCCTGGTCTTCTACTGAAAATACTTCCGCACGGAATCTTTGAGCTGCCCGCCATCCTCCTCTCATTTTCGCTTGGAGCAAAGACGGGCCTCGAACTGATTCTTCCAAAAAAAGGAGCAGGGAACAGGAAAGAATCATTCATAATAAACATGAAAAATTCGTTTTATGTTCTGTTCTCGGTCATACTGCCGCTTATTCTTATTGCAGCGCTTATAGAATCCGCTCTCATAAAGTAATGAGCAGGACAAGGGAAGTGCAGAAGTGCAGCATGATAGCATAATAGAAGCGCGGAAGCAACAAAACATAAACCGAACCGGAAAAGGAATCCGGGATGCTCGTAGAAAAGAAACACTTCTGGAAAAATAATAAAAAACAAACCCCTGCCGGACATCTTCCGTCTCTGCCGGAACCTCTCCGAAATCTGCCTGCGCAACCTTATCAAAAAACGACCAGTCCTAATTCGCATGAAACGCTCCCCCCTGTTTCATCTTTTGCCTTTCTTCCTCTTTTTATTCCTCTTTGTCTTGGTCCAACCTGTTTCCCTGGCTTTCATATCGGCAAGAATAACCGAGGTTCAGTTCAATCCCATAGGCCAGGATTCCGTAAGCGAGTTTGTGGAATTCCTGCTTGAATTCAACGAATCAGTCAATGCATCCCTGATTTCCTTCCGGGATGCCAACTCAGAGGACTCTTTGAGAATTCAGGGGAACCTCTCAGACGCAACAGGCAGGGCGCGGCTCGTAATATCTCCCTCCCCGGGTTACCCGTGCCCGGTTCTTTTGACATCAGGGCCGCCGGGAAACGGGCTGTCCAACACGGATGACTCTGTGGAAATACTCTACGGGAACATCACGCTTGCTGCCCTCCATTACGCTCTTTTTAGCGACCGCGTTGAGGTAATGAGTGGCAACTCAACATTCTCTCTTTCAGGATACGAGGAAGGGCTTTCCATTCAACTGATGGAAAACACCTCTGAATGGAAACTTCTGAATCCAAGTCCGTGCAGCCCCGCCTTTTTACCGGTCAGCAACTCTTCCACTGGGGCGCTTCACAATCAGACCAGTTCTTCATCCGCGCAAAACAGATCGCAAAACAGCTCTGCCCAATCCGGTTCCGCTTCAAATGATTCTACTTCGACCGGTTCTACTTCAACCAATTCCAATTCAACAGGTTCTGATGCATCCGGGTCTGCCTCGCCAAGCTCCACAAATGCCTGCCTTTCAGGCACAGGAATGAGGATAAACATTCCCAAAAGAATCTACGAGGAAGGGGAAAAAGTGTTGTACACTATCGACTTCACAAATCACGGGCCACGCCCCAAGGTCAAATACTGGATAGAATCATATTCCGGCAGGATTGCAAAGCAACCGTTCATAAGCGCCACAAGCACCCAAAAAAGCTTCACGCCCCGCCTTTCCTCGAAGAAACCGGACTCCTTCACATTCCGGATTGTTGCAGAATCCCTCCCTGAAGATAACTGTCCGGAAGAAAGTGCGGAAGAATATTTCACAGTGGTTTCCGAGCCGACTGAAGCAGAAGAGTTTGAAAACAGCATTCTTCTTGAAGCAGAAGATACTGAATCATCATGCTCGGGCAAAACCTCGCTTGTCACAATCCCTGTAAAGGTAAGCGCTACAAAAGGGGACTCAAGAAAAAAGCTCATTGTATTAAGGGCTTTTCACGACGGAAATCCCGTCTCTAAGCCGGCAGAACTCAAGCTCCCTGCTTCTAACTCTGTGGCGGAAGCCGAACTTGAGATTCCGGCAGTCCTGCCCTGCAACTCGTCCGTTATGAAAGTGACGGTCACTGCCGAAGGCCTCGGACTTGAAGAAAACAGGGAAGCCCTGGTCAATCTCAAACGCATCGAGCAAGAGAATCCTGCCTCAAAATCCGCGAGTGATGAAAGAGTATGCCAGCCGGCCGTTCAGAGAGAAAACACCCTCGAATCCGGTGTTATCAAAAAGATATACACTCTTGCAAGAACATTTGAGGATGGAAAGCAGATTCTCCTCAGGGTCAGAACCTCAAATACAGCCGGCAACGGAACGCTTTACCTCTTCCGAAAGCAGAATGCCGAATTCAAATCCCTGATTGCATCCGGAGACACCGCTGTTATTCCGGTAATTCCTTCAGGACCGCAGGAAGAATACCTTGTGATTCTTCAATATCCCAACAATTCCTTCTTTCTAAAGCCGTTCAATCTGTCCCTTAATCCAAAGAAAATAAACCTGCCCGAAAACGCGAATTCCTCTTTGGAAATCCAGCACGGCGCAGGCAATAATGAGAATGAAAATTTCAGCACCCGAACATTAAGAACATTAAGCACGCACGCATCAGGCCAGGCATCGCTTGCTTCCATAACGGGCATGGCAACACTTGATGCTGCTTCGGGAAAAGACCAGCCCAACGCCAAAGAGACGCTGTTCCGTTCAGGAGGCAGGAAGGCAATACTGCTCGTTACGAATCCTTTAGGCATAGGCATACTGCTCTCGGCAACGGCTCTGGTTTTTGCCCTTGGCAAACGGAATTCTGAGGACGACTCCCCTGCAGAAATACGCAGCACGAGCAGATAGAGACCAACATAGACCAGACAATCACGAACACAGACAGATAGATATAAATATGCCCGCGGTTAACAGCTGAATCATGGCACTCTTCAGAAACAAGAAAAAGGAAAAGTCCAAGGAGGACAAGGAAAAAGAAGCGTCAGATTACAGAAAGAAAAAAATGGCTTCCATGGAAGACGATGAACGCCTTGAAAAAGGCCAGCTTAAACTCAGAATCATAATTGAGCTCATGGGCAAGCCGAAAGACCTCATGGAAAAGACATTCGACCTTCTCCTCAAAAAACTGAGGGACGACGAGAACCACCACGTCATAAAGGAAGACCGGGCGGACTTCAAACAACACGGAAAGCTCTGGACAACCTTTGCAGAAGTTGAACTCTGGGTAAAAAACTTTTCGGCACTCACCGCATTGCTCTTCGACTACCTTCCCAGCAGCGTTGAGGTTCTGGAACCTCAAAACTTCATTCTCAGAAGCCAGGACTTCACCGACTATCTCAACGACATGCAGGCGCGCCTTCATCAGGCAGACATGACCGTGAAGAATCTCAGGGCCGAAGTTCAGGTTCTCAAAAAGCAGGCAGCAGGAATGCTCAACAACCTGGTGGTCCTTTCCCTGAGAGAGGGCCCGAAAACGCTTGAGGAAGTGTGCGAGGACATAGGCACCTCGCCGGAGGACCTTGAGCCGTACATGAAAAAGTTCGTCGAGTTCGGAAAGATAAAAATGGACGGCAAAAAATACGATTTGGTGAGGAAAAAATGAGGACAATAGTGGGCGTATCAATTATTGTCGCTGTCGCTGCAGTTCTCGCAGGACTGCTGTGGTGGTTTGCCGTCACGAGAGAGCCGGCAGCCAATACCGTCCAGGAGGACGGGCTCTACAAAACAATCAATCTTCAGGACTCCTGCTCGTCTGAATGGGATTCCTGCTGCGAGTCGAGCTGCAACGACTTCTGCGATGAAAACGGGCAGGATTACTTCAACCACCACACCAATAATTACCTTTGCAGTTGCTGGTGTTCAGCGTAACTATCCGGCTGGCATTCCGACTAAACAGGGCTGGTATTAATGGAAGACATACTCAACAAGGTCGAATCTGTGCTTTTTTCCGTCGGCAAAAAGGTCGATGTTGAGTTCATCAGGCAACTCTGGAAGGTGCGCGATTCCAAAATAATAGAGGAAGCCCTGAAAGAGCTGAAAAAGGTTTATGACGAACGCGCCTCTTCCCTCCAGGTGGTTCAGGAAGGCGATTTCTGGAAGCTTACAGTCAGGGACAAATATGCCGAGCTTGCAAGGCGCATAATTCCTGAAACAGAAATGTCCAAAGCGGTAATGGAAACGCTCGCAGTAATCGCATGGAAGCAGCCCGTTCTCCAGTCGGAAGTAATCAGGGTAAGGACCAACAAGGCATACGAACACATAAAGGAACTCGAAGAAATGGGCTTCATAACAACGGAAAAGTTCGGAAGAACGAAAAAACTCAAGATAACGCAAAAATTCCTTGATTACTTCGACATCGGCGGCATAGACGATATCAAAGAGTTCTTCAAAAAGATGCGGGAGAAGCAGAAAGAAGAGCAGAAAGAACTTTCAGGAAAGGACGCGGAGATAGCACGGCTCGTGCAGGGAATAGCCCAGGCAGCAGAAGAGCAATCAATTGTTTCCAACGCAATATCCGAATCCCAACAGGAGTTAGAGGGGCGGGACATTTCAGAGGCCTCCCAGAGCACAGAGGAAAACAGCAGGATAGGCCCTCTGGAGGTCTACGATGCAGATGCTCCAAATCAGGATGGAGAGGATGATTCCGAAGCAGGCGAAGAGGCGCCCCAGAGAATCTCATATCCTTCTGATGAAGAAGTAAAACAAAGGCATGAAATACACGAGATGCTGTCCGAAACCCTGGAAAGCAAAAAAACCGAAGAAAGCAATGAAGAAAGCGAAATCAGAGACAGTTTGGACTCCGAACCGGCGCTTCGCCATCCTTCTTATGAGCCAGAGCCGACAGAGAAACCATCCGAAAGGCAGCATGAAATGCCGTCAGAAAGCGAGGCAGAAAGGGAACCGGCAGGGTCTGAAGCAGCGAGCGAACCCGAGTCCAAAACAGGGGAGCAGCACGAGTTCCGAAAAACAGGAATCTGGGACGATGATGAAGATTCTGCAGAGAACGAAAAACAACAGGAAGACGCCATTCAGAAAGAAAAGAGCAACCTTGACAAGCTCTTTGAAGAAGACGCTTCAGACCAGGAAGACGAAGATGAGGAGCCATGAGCATACTTCTCCTCGTTCAGTGCCCCAAATGCGGCAATAAAATGAAGGCATCCCCCAGAGGAAACAACCTCTCGGGAAAGAAAAAGAGGTGCGTTTACTGCGGAGCCACCTTCTCATTGAGAGACCGCATTATAAGACAACTCTGACCTTTCTTGACATCGCAACTTATATAAACAAAACCTCTCTCCGCAATCTGCAGAGAAGTTGATAACTCTTTTTTCGCATAAAAGGACGGATGCTTATGGAAGAGAATAATCCCGGCTACAACAGCCAAGAGGGAGAAGCAGCCGCATCTCCTGCAGGAAGCGAACGCGTATCAGAGCGCGTTATAGAAGACGAGATGAAGCAGTCCTACCTGGACTACGCAATGTCCGTTATTGTAGGCAGGGCTCTTCCGGAAGCCAGAGACGGACTTAAACCTGTGCACAGAAGAATTCTTTACGCCATGAACGAAATGGGCATGCACCACAACAAGCCCTTCAAAAAATCAGCGAGAATTGTCGGAGAAGTTCTTGGAAAGTATCATCCACACGGCGACTCCGCAGTTTATGATGCACTCGTAAGGCTCGCCCAGGACTTCTCAATGAGATACCCCCTGATTCAGGGGCAGGGGAACTTCGGAAGCATTGACGGCGACAATCCTGCAGCGATGAGATACACAGAGGCAAGATTGACAAAACTCGCAGAAACCATGCTTGAAGACATCAACAAGAACACCGTGGAATTCGTCCCGAACTTTGACGAGTCGCTGAAGGAGCCGGTGGTTCTGCCCTCGAAGATGCCAAATCTGCTTCTCAACGGCTCCAACGGCATTGCGGTTGGAATGGCAACAAACATTCCGCCGCACAACATGCGCGAGGTATCAGACGCTTTCATCGCTCTCATAGACAATCCCGACATCAGCGTCCCGGAACTCATGGAGCATCTGCCCGGACCCGACTTTCCGACAGGAGGCATAATCCTCGGGCGTCAGGGCATAGCAAGGGCATACGCGACAGGACGCGGAAAAATAAAGGTAAGGGGCAAGAGCCACATTGAAGACAAGGGCTCAAAGCAGCAGATAATCATAACAGAGATACCATACATGGTAAACAAGGCAATGCTTCTTGAACAGATTGCCCAGCTGGTCAGGGAAAAAAGGATAACAGGCATATCCGATTTGCGGGACGAGTCGGACAGAGAAGGAATGCGCATTGTAATAGAACTCAAAAAAGACGCAAATCCGGACATTGTGCTCAACCAGCTCTACGCGCACACGCGCCTGCAGTCAACTTTCGGAATAATACTGCTTGCGCTGTCAGACAACGTTCCGAAGGTTATGAACATAAAGGAACTCATGAACGAATTCCTACAGCACAGAAAGACGGTAATCCGCCGCAGAACAGAATTCGACCTCGGCAAGGCAGAGGAAAGGCAGCACATCGTGGAAGGCCTCCTCAAAGCGCTCGACAACATTGACGAAATAATAGAACTGATAAAGAAATCCGCCGATGTGAAAGAGGCGTCCGCAGCTCTCCAGAACAAATACGCCCTTTCAGAAAAACAAGCAGGCGCGATACTCGAGATGCGCCTCCAGAAACTGACAGGCCTTGAGCAGGCGAAACTCAAGGAAGAACACGAAGAGCTTGAGAAGCAAATCATCAATTACAAGAAGATACTCTCCTCCGATTCGGAAATTCTCAAAATAATCAAGAACGACTTCGCAGAACTCAGTTCCCAGTTTGGAGACGAGAGGAGAACAGAGATAATCGAATACGAAGACGACCTTGACATAGAAGACCTCATCAAGCCGGAAGACATGGTAGTCACAATCACCCATTCAGGATACATCAAACGCCTTCCGCTCCAGACATACAAAGTCCAGGGAAGGGGGGGCAAAGGTGTGCGCGGCGCAGGCACGAGGGAAGAGGATTTCGTGGAGCACCTGTTTGTGGCAAACACCCACTCTTACCTGCTGGTCTTCACAAGCACCGGCAAGGTTCACTGGCTCAAGGTCTACCAGATACCCGAGGCAGGAAGAACCGCAAAGGGAAAAGCAATAGTAAACCTTCTGGAACTTGATAAAGGGGAAACAGTGAACACGGTAATTCCCGTCAAAGAATTTTCCGACAGCGCATATCTTTTCATGACGACAAAAAAGGGCACAGTCAAGAAAACATCCCTTTCTGCGTATTCCAGACCGAGGAAGGGAGGCATAAAAGCAATACTTCTTGAAGAGGGAGACGAACTAATGGATGTAAAACTGACCTCGGGAAGCAACGACATAATACTTGCCACATGGCTGGGAAAGGCAATAAGATTCTCGGAAAAGGACGTGCGGCCGATGGGAAGAACAGCGCACGGAGTGAGAGGGATAATGTGCAGGGGAAATGATCATGTTGTGGGAACTGCAGTAATAAACCCTGATGAGGACGGCACAGCCACTCTTTTGACAATCACTGAAAACGGATACGGCAAAAGGAC
>RFJB01000010.1 GCA_003695045.1 Candidatus Woesearchaeota archaeon
AAAGCAGTTCCTGTCAGACCACTTATAGACAGTCAGGTCATCAAAGCTGTTGTCATCACGGCATAACACGCTGGAACGAATGCTGAGGTTGTCCTCTTCCAGACAGGTGTAGAATACAAGATCCTCAAGTTCAAGATATTCAGGCGGATAATAGGAGGTATCGATGAACTGATTAGAAGGCCTGACAAGGTAAATGCCCTCAATGTTACCCCGAATCACATAGGCATCTGACGGGAAAGCAAGAATGAGAAGAGAGAACAGTATGAGAAATCCGAAACCCAGCACCCTGTAAAAAGATGAACGCTCCACCCTCAAACCCCTTTCAAGCTCGTCCTTCACAGCTTTATGCTTTAGAGACGGCAAAACAGCAGACAATGATGTTGAAATTGACAGGGAAGCTTTAAAAACATTAGTACGTACTCCAAGATAGTTAAATGAGGAAGCAATATTTTTCCCTCCTTCTTCCTTCATGGTGAGATTCAACTGCTTCTCCCCCTGTTTGCCGGATTGTTGTTATTCCGGTTCTGCGACAGTGAAGACAGCGCAAGCTCGGCATCGCCCAAGTGCTTTACGAGTCCGTTTCTGTAGCGATAGGGCAAAGAGTCGGCAATTGACTTTGCGTCCGCAAGCGCTATTTTTGCCCTGTGAATGTCATTCCTGGACAGGAAAGTGTAGAACTGTTTCATGCGCTCCTTTGCCGAGTGAAAATTAACATAATCCCACACTTCCCTGAACTTGTCAAAGAACATTGTCTGAAGCACAGGAGGAGCATTCCGATAAAGAGAGAGCGCCTTCTCAAAGGTTTTAAGGTCCGATGATAAAACAACTCCTTTTTTCATAGCGTAAAAAGAAGAGTCAAAGGACTCGGAGAGTTTCCTTGACATCTCTTCTACTGAAAGAGGTTTTGACGGCGAGACGTATTTTGAGTAAAGGAACAGGGAAAGGGAAAGCGCAGCAAGAAGAATTATGACTTCAGACGCGACCAGCCTGACCTTTTTTCCGGGAGAGTCGAGGACAGACAGTCCTGTTATGGCGCTTCCAAAGGATGATTTCTTTCTAAGGTCAATATTCCTGAAAACAAGAGCGGACTTCATCTGCTCCACTACAGAGAGTTCGTATTCAGGCGAAGCCGGCATGAGGAGTAAAGCAGAATACCTGTAGTCGGAGCCAGCGTCTGTGCCCGCTGATTCTGCAGGTGAAATGGAGAGCAGAGTTCTATCTGAAGAAGATTGAAGAACCTTGAAGGGATTGACAGAGATAATGTCGGAGTACTGCTTGTCTGACCCATGTCCGGCCGGCACGATTGAGCCGGGAATTTCAAGGGCGAGAACGACATCGTCCCTGTTTTCAACAAAATCAGGGATGTCAAATCTCTCATCAAGCAGCGTGAGGTATTCGGAGCTTCCCGAGCCGAAGCGCAGCTCAACAAGAGTCGCAGTGGTGTATATGTCAACGCCCTCGTTGAGGTTGAGCACTGCAGAGAGATATTTCCGGAGATTTTCTTCCGAGAGTTCTACCGAGTTTGCCTTAAGGAAATCTTCCGCAAGAGATGCAACATAATCCCGGTTGACAACCGATATGAATTCGTGCTCGCGGAGTTCGACGACATTGAAGACAGTGCTGTCAAGTATTTGCTGGATGCTGTTTATCGTTTCCTGTTTCTTCTTCACGAGAAGGTCGGGCGACAAGCCCATTTTCCTGTAGTTTCTGTATGAATCGTAAAGAGACCTGGCGCGCTCCTTGTTCTGCTTGGCTTTTCTGACAAGAGCAAGGGCATCCGCTACCTGCTTTCTGTTTCCAGAAAGCGAGTCGAGCGAAATGATAACATCGTCAAAGCGTTTGAGCAGAAGTTCGATCTCCTGCGAGGAGCCCGAGTCAGAATTAGATGAACCGGCAACTCCGGAAAGCTGCTGGAGAGTTTCTTCCCTTTCATTCACAACACTGAAAGTTCGTATTTCGGAGAATCCCTCATCCCTGTCCGCATCTGAGCATCTTATTCTGTACCTGTAAGTTCCGCTCTGGAGAGAGGACAGAACAAATGACTGCGTTGAGCCGGCAGAAGGTGCTGCATGGGTGCCGCCGACGCGCCAGCCCCGGAAGTCCTCAAGCTGGTAGAAAAGGGTGCATTCAGTAATCTCTGTGTCGCTGGAAACCGAGTAGGAAATGGTTGCTGAAGGGTTCGGCGAGGAAACGGATGAAGGAGCGTTTGTTATCTTGACAGTCGGGACAACTGTTTTTTTGACTTTCTTGAAAAGAGTAAATGTTAATACGTCCGACTTTGAGATGGTGATTGTGCTGACTGTCGGCTCGTAGCCCTCTTTGGAGATGTTGACATAATAGTCGCCCTCAGTAAGAGTAAGCGTTGCTGTTCCGTGCGTATTGGTCTTGACAAGAACAGAGGGAACCGCACCGGAAGATACGGGGAAGACCGAGAGAACAGCTTCCGGAACAGGACGCTGCGTAAACGACTCAACCACTTTCAGGATGACATCAAAAGATGGCTTTACAACCGACACAGAAACAGTATCAGTTGCCGAAAGAGATGAAGGAAGCTCATCATTCTGGCACACTCCTGAAACGGAAAGAAAAACAGGGAAGGTTCCTGTTTCGGTGAATCTGTATGAGAATGAGCTTTGGGTTCCTTCTGCGGAGCCGTCATTTTTTACGTCCCATGAGTAATCAAGAGAACAGGAGGAGAGCATGCTTTCGTTTGCGGGGGTTCCGTTTCCGTAGAACAAGGAGAGTTTGCTGCCGAAGCTGACAGAATCTCCTCTGAATGCCTGTTTCTTTGAGGCGATGATTGAGGCAGTCAGGTAGTAGTCCTTCTCTGAATTTGAAGCATCGCTTGAAGATGTTTCGTTCTCCGAAGTGCTGTTGGAAGGAGATGAATTTGAAGGAGTTTCATTTCCCGAAGCAATGGAAGAGGGCGAGAATGCTGTAAACGACTCGGACTTTTCCACAGAGTAAGATTCGAAGGTGAAGGTTGCGGAAACAGTGTATTTGCCTGGCTCTGTGGGTATGTAGATAAGCACTGTATCATGGTCTGCCTGCGTGAAGTACGAGTCAACAGTTGAAGGCGTGGCTATGTTAAGTTCAACCGTGGTTCCCTGCGGGGCAGAGAGCTTTATCAGCAGGGTGGAATTGACCGAGACATTTTCGGGAGAGACCGAAAGCGAGAAAGACGGTTTCATGAAAGAAAAGGAGGATGATTTGCTCAGAACAGTAATCCGGCTGTCTGTGAGAGGTGAAGCTGAAGAGTTTTGAGCGGAGGCATTC
>RFJB01000086.1 GCA_003695045.1 Candidatus Woesearchaeota archaeon
AAGCACGGCTCTCTCACTGCGGAGATAATAGCGCGTCTTTGCCAGGAATCAGGAAGGGCTGTTATGGAGCATATGAAAAGAGAGGGCAAGTTCAGGATGAAGATTTCGGGGCAGGAAGTCGACATCCTGCCTGACGAGGTGGTTCTTGAAAGGCACGCCCCTGAAGGCTGGGTTTTGTCAGAATTCCCTCATGGAGTTGTTTATCTTAAGACAGTACTGAACAAAGAGCTGGAATCAGAGGGCTTTGCAAGAGAGCTCATGAGAAGAGTCCAGCAGCTCAGGAAGAAGGCGGGCCTGCAAAAGCTTGACAGGATACATTTGAAACTTGAGGTCAGCCCTGAACTTAAGTCCATGTTGGAGCTTCACGAAGAGACCATCAGGGAGAAGGTCGGCGCGGACAGTATCGAGTATGCTTCTGTTGAGGGCATGCCTTTTACTTCAGAGAGCAAAATAAAAGATGAGAAAGTGAGGATGGGCTTGGAGAAAATCTAAATGTCCCCCGGCAGTTCTCCTGCAAGGTTGGTGATGTAGAAGTCGTCGTGGCCAAGCACTTTCTTTTTTATGTGCTTTTCAAGAAAAGGGATGAACCATTTCTCAATGTAGGGTACCACTTTCTGTAGCCGCGCTATGGACTTGTTCAGTGCAGAATCAGGCCTTGACGTTGAAACTTCAAACTCGGCCAGTTCAGGAGGAAGGTCAATCTTTTTCTCTTCTTCTCTTATGAGGTGCGGCCTTACCCTTGCGAAGTATTCCTGCTTCCAGATGTGGTACTTTCTCACTGCAGCAATGAAGCGTTTAAGATAATCCAGCAGGTCTTCAACTGTTTCTATGTTGTGAGCCATGATGGGCATGAGAACAAACTCTGTGAAAAGGTCCTCTGCAACCTGCTCGTATTTTGAATTGGTGAAGAGTTTGTTGAAGCTTGCATCTCCATCAACACTGGCGTTTCTGTTCATGTCCTTTTCATAGTCAAAGAGGAATTTGACCTTGCAGAACAGCACCCATGCCTTGTGGCTTGAAGGAATTTTCGACATGGATTGATTTGAATCCAACTGATTTAAATGGTTTTCCATTAAGCCAAAACAGAAACATATTTATATATTTACAAATGTCAATACAAAACCAACACGAAAATGACAGACCCTGTAAGAATCTTCAAGGCATTGTCTGACGAAACACGCTTTAGGATAGTGGAAGCTCTTCTTGAAAGCGAAAAGTGCGTGTGCGAGATAGTTCCTCTCACAGGAAGGTGCCAGTCCACTGTCTCAATACAGCTGGGCAAGTTGCAGAACCTCGGGATAGTGAGCTCGCGGAGAGAGGGGAAGAATGTGTTTTACAAAGTGTCTGACAAGAGCATAAAGAGCATTCTAAAAGCTGCAAACAAGAGCAAGGGAGGTAACGGAAAATGATTCTGGAATTTCTGATTACAATGTTGATAGTCGGATTTGTCACCGGCGGCCTTAACATAAAGTTTGACCGGTTTTTTACAATCCTGCTTCTCCTTTTCATATTCAGGATGAACATTTTTGATTCTGTCAATGTCTTTCTCTGGGTGATAATGCTCGGAGCCCTCATGATACTGCTCAACAACAAGGACAAAATAGCAAAGGTGCCGCATTCAAAGAAGGTGAAGCTTTTCATCCTGATTCCGATATTTACATTCATCGCGTCATTCTTTGGAAGCACGGCATTCAGAATTGCTCCTGCTTGGCTGTTGATAGCCACGCTGGGAGTTCTTGCCATACTCTACGGCCTTCGCCTTATGTTCATACACTTTGAGGAGCACGAATTAAAATTTGAGAAAGGCCACCCCAGGATAACTAAGATGTGCGGACTGCTGGGTCCCTGGATAAGCGGGTTCTCAGTAGGGTTCATAGGAACATCTCTCAAGCCGCTGAAGATTCCCTTTGCAATAAAGGTTGGCAGAATGAACGCAAAGGAGGTCTATCTGGGAAACACTGTCACGACATTTTTTGCCTCGGCGTTCTCGATAATGTGGCATTATTTTCTCAAAGACATAAGCCCTGCAGCATTCTACAGCCAGATGCTTCTGGGAGCAGCCCTTTGGACAGGCATCCATTACACGTTTGAGATTACAAATCTTTTCTTCAAAGAGAAGTGGCGGAAGCCCTTCCAGGTCATGATAGGAATTTTCCTGCTGATGGCTTCCGTGAAGGTGTTTATGCTCCTGTGAAGCCGAATCAGGAGATAAAAAGAAAACTCAAAGAGAATGGAATCAAAGTGAACTGAAAAGAGGCGGGGAAAGCAAATGCACACCCATGAACATGCCAGTCCGGATTCGGAAACAGGATGGAAAAGGATGGGCTGGACGGTCCTCCTCAACATTGTAATAACCGTTGCAGAGTATGCCGGAGGAATAATGTCTGGCAGCCTTGCCCTTATTTCTGATGCAGGGCATAATCTTTCAGATGTTTTGTCCCTGATAGTGGGTTATATAGGGGAGAGGGTCTCTGAAAAGAACGCGACGAAGAAGCACTCTTTCGGATTTAAGAGGACAGAGATCTTTACCGCTCTCATAAACGCGCTCGCCCTCCTCGCTATTGCCGCCTACATAATGTTCGAGGCGGTTGAAAGAATGGGCGAGAGAAACACAATATCTCTTCCCGTAATGCTTGGTGTGGGCTCCATAGGCCTGCTGGGGAATCTCGCCTCAATTCTCATTCTTAACAGGGAAAAAGAGTCATCTGTTAACATGAAGGCGGCTTACCTTCACCTCTTCTATGATACTCTCTCTTCCGTGTTTGTAATCCTCGCGGCAATAATAATCTACTTTACCGGAAACGCCGTAGTAGACATTGTGGCAAGCGGCATAATATCTCTGATGATACTTTACAGCGGCATGGAAGTAATAAAAAAGACGATTCACATCCTCATGCAGGGCATCCCTGAAGGAATTGATTTTGACGATGTTTATACTTCACTGAAATCCATCCATGGCGTGGAAAGCGTGCACCGCCTTCACATCTGGGCTGTAAACAGCAGGGAAACATTCCTCTCTGTTCATGTCTGCGTTGATGATGAAGGAAGCAAAAACACTGACAAGGTCATAAAGGAAATCAACGATATGCTTGCAGAAAAGTACTTCATAAATCACACCACGATTCAGGTTGAGAAAAGCAGGTTGTGCGATGACGGTGCTTTGTGCGGGAAATAGTTGTTGCAAAATTGGGGCCGATCCCCGCTAAAAAAATCAAAAAAAACAAATGAACCATGACAAATGAAACGGGGCGATAAGAATGGTAAAGAAGAGCCATTCACACACAAAAGATGAGAAATCAGACAAGGCAAAAGCAGACAAGGCAAAAAGAGAGAAGACAAAAACAAAACATCCCCGGATAGCGCGCGTCCAGAAAAATCTCTCCAAAAACATGCTGCTTTACACTCTTCTTGTTATGCTCGGCGGCGTGATTGCAGGCCATGTTTGGAATCTGAAGTGGCTCTCAAAGCTCATCATTCCCACTGTGTTTATCATGATTTATCCGATGATGGTAAACCTCTCTCTTTCTGCCATGAAGAAGATAAGGGCCTCTATGAAGCCCGTCACTGAAGGCCTGATAATAAACTTTGTTTATGCTCCCGTCTTTATGTGGTTTCTGACATCGCTGTTCACGCACGATCCGAAGATAAAGCTGGCTTTGATGATGCTTTCGATAGCGCCCGCGTCCAGCATGGGGCTGGGCTATATAGGCATCGCAGAGGGGCACATGCTTTCCGGCGCAATACTCGTCGCGTCTGCGTTCATACTCTCAATTTTTGTCTATCCTGTGCTTGGGCATTACTTTGCCGCGGGC
>RFJB01000087.1 GCA_003695045.1 Candidatus Woesearchaeota archaeon
AGATAGACGGCATCTGCCTGAGGTAATAAAAACGGCAGGTTCTCTGTTCGTTTTTGCCTCTCGACGAGGTGATTTTAATGAGTGAAGAAGAATTTTTAGTTCCCAGCAAGCAGTATCTGAAAGCGGGCATTCACATAGGCACGAAGTTCAGGACCAAATACATGGAGAATTTCATCTACAAGACAAGGCCTGACGGGCTTTCTGTTTTGAATCTTCAGAAGATTGACGAGCGCCTGGGTCTTGCTGCCAGCTTCCTTGCAAATTACGAGCCGGAAGAGATTGTTGTTGTTTGCAGGCGCGAGAACGGCTGGAAGCCGGTCAAACTCTTTGGAAAGCTTGTCGGCGCCAAGGTTTTTGCAGGAAGGTATCCTCCCGGAGCTTTGACAAACCTTCAGCTTGAGACATACTTCGAGCCCAAGGTCATGCTCGTCTGCGACTCATGGCCTGACAGGAACGCGGTTCAGGACGCGATAAAGATGGGTATCCCCGTTATTGCTCTCTGCGATACCAACAACCAGGCGAACAACATTGACCTGGTGGTTCCCTGCAACAACAAGGGAAAGAAGAGCTTGGGGTTGATTTTCTACATTCTTGCGAGGGAATATCTCCTGAAGAAAGGCAGGATAAAGTCGCCTGAGGAGTTTGAGTACTCTGACGAGGACTTCACAGAAGAGTAACCTTTGCAAAGTAGTAAATTTTTTATATTTTCTCTTTTTTCCTGTTTGGTGTGCGTTACCATGTTCCAATCAATTTCAAAGCTCCTTGATTCTATTGCGCGAGGAATGGACACCTTTGACCTCTCTCAGAGAGAACCGACAGCCCTCTCCTATTTCGAGTCAACGAGAATCGCCCCTTCTCTCTACGGCACCAATGATGTCTGGGCTTCCTACGAAGAAAGACCTGTCCTGAGAATGAACCTTGAAGAAATAACCGAGGCCCCGTATAGGAACGAAAACCTTCTCATCAGGATTCTTGATTCTCTTTCCGGAATGAACTCAACCATTCCTCTCCTCATGAAACTCTACGATGCAGAAAACCCCGAGGTAGGTCTTGATATTGCAGTGCCATGGCTTGAAAAAGGGGATGCTGACAGGTTAAGATCTCTCTCAGATTATGACCAGGTAATAATTGGCGGCATTTATTCAGCAAAAGCCATGCTCACCACTCCCGAGGACAACTCCTCGGAATTCGAGCGGCAATATGCTGTCGACGGATCTTCCAAACTTCTTCTCAGAGATATCAAGTACATACTGCACTTCGCCGCTTCCCCTGACTATTCCTCCGTTGTGGCAATGCCCGGCGTCAAGCTTTTTCTTCCTGACGGGAGAGAGTTTTGATCCCCTCAGAAACTATCATGAATTCCACCTCTGACTCTTCAGGAAGCGACCTGTGCTTTTTCAGAACAGCACGTCTCCTGCCCTTTCCTGTTCTGCCAAGTTCTATGATGCACTTGCTCGAATACCTCAGAAGGTTTCCTCCCACCATGCGCATGCTGTTGTCTTCAAAACTCTGCCACACCTGGTTTGTTACAAGCACCGGTATCTCCTTGGTTCTTGCCGTCTTTGATATCTTGTAAAGCTGCCTTCCAAGGTCCCTGTTTATCTCTGTAACTTCATCAGGGTTGTCGTCTCTTTCTATCCTGTAGAGCGATGCCACCGAGTCAATCACGAAGAGTCCGGTGTCGTCGCTTATAATCTGGTCTATTCTGTCGAAGACGCTCTTCTGCTGCTCAAAGTCGGTTATCTTTATTACTATAATCTTGTCGAGAAGCTTCTTATAATCGGGAGCTATCTGCTTGAATCTCTCCATGCTGAAGTTTCCTTCTGTGTCGGCATACACCACCTTCTTCCCGCTCCTTGCTACTGCGGCAGTTGCCAGCAGGCAAAGGTTCGTTTTTCCGCTCCCTCCGGAGCCGTATATTGTGGTGATTATTCCTTTCTCGTATCCCCCTTTCAAAAGGCGGTTGATGCACTCCGCTCCGGAGTCGATTCTTTCCGTCTCTTTTACGCTCCCGTCTTCCATGGAATAATGAAATTCCAGCGTGCTTTAAAAAAATTGCGAAGCATATTTAATACATAACGCGGTCTTTTTGTCCCATGAGGCGCTCCACTAAATGGTTCCTGGCTGCATTCTTCCTGCTGTCACTCTCAATCCGTCTTATCATTGCATACAACACCCCTTACTTTGATGACTCCGCCTACTTCCTGATGCGGAACATAGAGAGCATTCAGAAATCCGGGGTTCCGCTCTTTGAGGACTCATCCATAGTCGGAAACAGGATTTCCTTTTTTCCTCCATTTTATCATTATGTCATGGCTTTCCTTGATTTTTTCTTTCCGCTTGACTTTTCTCTGCGCATCTTTCCAAATCTCTTCGCATCATTTATAGTGTTTGTTTCATACTTCCTCGCCTTTGAGCTTACCTCAAACGAGAAAGCGGCGTTGGTGGCATCTTTTGCTTCTCTTCTTTCTCCCGCATACCTCTTTGAGACCGTCACATCGGCCTCTTCCCTTTCTCTTGCTGCTCCGATGTTTTTCCTCTCGGCGTATTTCTTTATCATTTCAAGAAAGAACGAAAAGTACGCAGGCATTTTCCTGGCTTCTCTCGTTTTTCTGATTTTCACTTCAACAATCTCCCTTCTTTTTGCCCTCTCTCTTCTCCTGTGTCTTCTTTTCCTGAGAATGTCAAGGACAAAGGTCATGCGAAGCGATGTTGAACTCTCTGTTTTCTCGGTTTTTCTTGTTCTCTGGCTTTACCTTCTGCTCTACAAGAGAACTCTGATATCAGAAAGGGTTTCTGCCCTGTTCCAGACGCTTCCAAATGCTGTTTCAGCGCCTTTCCTGCCGTCGCTGGCAGAGCAGATTTTTCTTGTTGGCGTGGTTCCCCTGCTTGCCGGAATATACGTAATCCACAAGCAGTCCCTTGTCGAACGCAAGAGGGGATTTTATCTTCTCCTGAGTTTTGTTCTCATATCATGGTCTGCGTGGAAGATTAAGGTTCTTGATTCATCCTCCGCTCTGGTTATCCTTTCCCTCTCCTTCTCGGTTCTGCTGGCTGACTATGTCGTGCTTTTTTCGTCTTACGTTGCTAAACTGAGGTTTTCCCCCGCAAGAAGCATTGCGTTGCGCTCTTTGGTCCTGCTGCTTTTCATTACCTCTGTTTTTCCGGGCTTTTACTTTTCCTCCCTGAAGGAGAGCCACCTGACTTCCCCTGAAGTCGTCGATGCGCTTCTCTGGCTCAAGTATTCCTCTCCCAGTGAAGAGAAGGTTGTTGCTGCAAGCCCGCTGCACAGTTCGCTTGTTTCATATGTTTCCGGCTCGAAGGTGGTGCTTGACCGGAACATCCACGGAATTAATCATCCTCTCGTTCGCCTTCAGGACCTGATAAACCTGTACCGCTCGCCTTTTAAGACGTCTGTGCTTGAAATCACAGACAGGTATTCCATTACTCATGTCCTGCTCTCTGATAAGGAGAGAGCATACTTTGGCATATCTGACATCGCCTACTCCGACTCAAGGTGCTTTAAGCTTGTCTACAACGGCTACGAGAAGGTAAAGATTTACAGGGTTCTCTGCTCCCTTTCCGGCTCAGGAGGCGGTGCTTGAAATGAAACTGAACCGTGCCAGAAGAAAAAGAGCAACCGGCAGCAGGCAGAGAAAATTGTCTCTTCCTCCAGTTCCTCCTTTTTACGAGCGCCACCCTCTTCTCGTGCTTACCCTGCTGTTCGTGTTTGTCCTCTCTTTTGGCTGGTGGTTTCGCTCAGCGTTCTTTAATTCTATACTCCCCGGTTCAGAGCCGTATTATCACATGAAAATATCCGAAATTGTTCTGGCAAAGGGCTTTACAGAAACAGAGTTTCTCACAGGCGCTCCCCGGCATTTCCTCCTGACTCCTTTTTACGTGCTTGCTTCAAACATTATTTACTTTCTCGGAACTTATTCTGCTGCTCGTCTGCTGCCTCCTCTGTTCTCATACCTCTCTCTTGTTCTCCTCTGGGCTCTTCTTTCCCTTTTCAGAATTTCCACAAGGAAAAAATTCTTTGTCTGCTTCTCGTTTGTTATCTCGCCGGCATTTATATCTCTGGTCTTTCTTTATCTTCCTCACTCCTTTGATCTTTTCCTCCTTCTGTTTTCTGTATTTGCCATTCACAGCAGGAGTTCTTTCTGGCGTTTGACAGGTCTTTTCTCTTCCCTCCTGCTTTCTGCAAGCGGGTTTTCTCATTATGCTTCTTTTGTTTTGATTGTTCTCTTTATGCTGCGCTCCAGGAACCTTTTGAAGGTTCCCTCGCTTTCCAGAAAGAAGTTTCTCCATTTGGTTCTCCTTTTGTCTTCACTCTCTTTCGTAGCAAGATTCTCTCTCTTTCTGCCCAAGATTCCTTTTTCAGAGTCCCTGAAAACACTTCTGTCTGCGCACCCCCTAAATTTCCAGTCGGTCCTCCTGAGGTCGTTCACAATTTTTGGAGCAAAGCCCGGCCTGAGCTTATTTGCTGTCGTTCTGTCATCCATTGCCCTTCTGCAGGGCTTGAAAAGAAAAAAGGTGCTTGCCCCTCTTTACATCCTCTCCGCTGTCCTGTTGCTGCTCTTCCTTTTCGGCTCCGGTTTTTCTCTTGTTGTCCTGTCGCTCCTTATGGCTTTCGCTTCCGGTTTTGTAATTGATTTCTTCCTTTCCCGTGACTGGTCATTAATGGTTCTCCGGGAGTTCACAGCATGGCTGCTCGTTTGCGGCCTGCTGTTTGCCGGCGCAGTCCAGTTCTCAGCCATAATCCACTCAAGACCCGGTCCGAACGATGTTTCAGCACTGAAAGACCTCTCGCTGCTTTGCAGCCAGAAGAGGGCTGTCGTTCTTTCCCATCAGGACAACGGCTTCTGGATTGAAGCAATATCTGATTGCCCTTCTTTTACGGACGGCAACGCGCTTTTCTTTCCGGAGTCGGAATGGCGGCTGCAGGTCTCTGAACGTCTCTTTCGCACGAAAGAGTTAAATACTGCTCGGGAACTCTTGTCGGAGTTCAATATCGGCTATTTGCTTATTGACGAACCGATGAAGAGCGGAAAGGTCTGGTCTCTGCCCGATGACGGGCTCCTTTTCCTGCTTCGAAATAACGAAACCTTTAAAAGAGAGGTTATGTATCCTGGTATAGAAATATGGTCAACTGACCTTTCATGAGGCATGCATCATGAACATATTCGTCAACATCCTCCTGTGGTTTTCATACCTCACTTCTCTTTATTTTGCGGTCTTCTGGCTTATGGTTCTTCTTTCGGATGAGAATCACAACCCGACCGACAGGAAGAAGAGATGGAAGTCCTGGCCGATGGTTTCCATCGCTGTTCCTGCCTACAATGAAGAGGAAGCCATTGAAGCAACACTTAAATCGCTCGTTTCCCTTGACTATCCAACAGACAAGCTGGAGATAATTGTTGTCAACGACGGAAGCACTGACAGGACAGAGCAGATTGTAACTGAATTCGCTGAAAAGCATCAGAACCGAAACATAAAGCTGATATCCCAGAAAAACGCAGGCAAGGGAGCCGCTCTCAACAGGGCTCTCTCGGAAGCGAAGGGTCAGTTCTTTGTCGTTATGGATGCGGACTCTTTCGTAAAGCCCGACGCTCTCAAGAAGCTTCTTGCTTATTTCACCTCGCCGGACATTGCCACTGTTCTGCCCGTTCTCAAGGTTCATGAGCCCAGGAATGTCCTCCAGAAGATGCAGTGGTACGAATACCTCATAAACATGTTCTATAAGGAACTCATGAGCAGGTTGAACTGCGTTCACGTGGCTCCCGGCCCTTTCTCTGTTTACAGGGCGGAAATCTTAAGAAAGGTGGGTGGCTTTGATGCAAACCACAATCTTACCGAAGACCTCGAGATTTCGCTTCGTTTGCAGTCCCACCACTACAGGATTGTTCAGGTTCTGGACACAGAGGTTATGACAATCGCCCCGGCGACATTCAAAGAGCTTTACAGGCAGCGCAACCGCTGGTACAAGGGCTCAATATACAATGCACTCAAATACAAAAAGCTGATTTTTAACAAGCAGTACGGGGATTTCGGCCTGATGCAGATGCCAACAATAATCCTCTCCGGAATGATAGCCCTCATCATGATTACCTCTATTGCATACTACACTTTCAAGCCGTATGTGCTTTATTTCAAGAATCTCTCCTATGTTGATTTTGACATGTGGACTTTCATCAGGGACTTCACTCCGCGCTTCAATCTGTTGGACCTCAATTACACAACTCTTGCTGTTGCTTTCGTTATGCTTGGCGTGTCAGTTTACATCTTCAAGAAAGCGCATCATTCAACAAAGGAGGAAATAAAGAAGCACGGAATCCTCCCGATAGTTGCCTACATGTTCCTTTACTTTCTTGTGCTCGGAACAATGTGGGTCGGCATAAGCATTGACATGCTCAGAGGTAAAAAACAGCACTGGTAGGGGGTCGTATTGGCTGGAAAATCAAACATGCAAAAGAATCCCGTTATTGTCAAGAAGTCCCGGGGCTTCAAGAAGGAAAAATATGTTTTCGCAGCCCTGCTCACTCTGGGAATATTTCTTCTGGGCGTCCTCTTGGGACTGGTAATAGAGGGGAAAAGAATAATCTTTATTCAAAACTCTGCCAAAGAGCAGAAGCTTGACTTTGCCAGCCTTCAACTGCAGTACGCATACGTAAACCAGCTCAGCCAGGAGCAGAACTGCCCCGCGCTCATAAAGACGTTTGAGAAGAACATTGAGAGCCTCGAGAGCGCCCGGCTTCGCCTGGAGGAATACAATCAAAACGCCAAGATAAGCAAAGACGACTTTAAGCTTCTCCAGCGCGAGTACATCCTCTCGCAGCTCAGCTACTGGCTCTTTGCAAAACAGACGAGGGACGTGTGCAATGTCGACCAGGCATCCATACTTTACTTTTACTCAACCAAAAAAGAGTGCCCTGACTGCGAGGAGCAGGCATTCGTCCTTACCTATCTCAAGAAAAGGTTCAATGAGAAACTTCTGATATTCGCTCTCAACGGAAGATACACTGAAGAACCCATGATTGAGATGCTGAAGACGAGATACGACATTCAGGTTTACCCGACTATTGTCATAGAGGACAAGAAGTTTGAGGGTTTCACTTCAAAAGACGACATTCTCCGCGAGATTTGCCGTTACTACACGCATGAGAAAGAGGAGGACTGCGCGCCCTTCTACCCTCTTTATAACCTTACCAATTCCTCTTCTGTTTGAGGGAAAAAGATTTTAACCCGCTCGAAACACCATGCCTTATGATTAAGGACAAGCGTTTGAGAGCATGCTTTTTCGTCCTTCTGGGGCTTTTCATGGTTGTCCGGCTGTTTCTTCTTTTCAGGCCGCATGTCCTTTACTGGGATGCTGCTGTATACATAGGCATGGCAAAGCACATCTACTCTGCCGGTTCTGCCGGCCTTTGGGAGCCGATAAGGCCTCTGGTCTGGCCTCTCATCCTCGGCATTCCATGGTATCTCGGACTGGACATTGTGCTTTCAGGGCACCTGATGCAGGTCATGTTCTCTTTCGGGCTTGTCCTTCTCACATTTCTCCTTGCAAAGGAGTATGGCGGCGAGAAGTCAGCGCTTTTTGCATCCTCTGTCATGGCGTTCAGCGGTTTTTTCATCTTCCTCAACTACCGTCTTCTCACAGAGATTCCCGCGGCTTTCTTTGCTGTTCTTGCGGTTTATCTCTATATCAAAAAGAAGCCGTTCCTTTCAGGGTTCGCTGCCGGCATATCCTTTCTTACCAAATTCCCGTTCGGAATCTTCCTCCCGGTTGTTGTGCTTGCAGACCTCAGGCAGGTCAAGCGCTGGACAAGGTATGCTGTTGGTTTTGCGATACCTTCCTCGGCATATCTTCTGTTGAACACAGTCCTTTACTCGGACCCCCTGGCTCCCCTTCTTGAAGCTGCTCGCGTGATAAGAATCAACGTCGGCTGCAACATTACCTTCGCCCAGCCGTGGTACATGTATCTTCAACGCATACCCTTTGATAACTGGCTGTTTCCCCTCTCCTTGCTTGCCATTGTTCCTTCTGCCGGAAATTTCAGGAGCAACCTTATTGATCGAGTCCTGATTTTATCCATTGTCCTGCCGTTGCTTTATCTCTTCCAGCTTTCCTGCAGGGACTTCAGGTTTGCAATGCTTTTCCTTCCTTTTCTTGCTGTTCTTGCCGGAAAAGGCATCCACTCGCTTTTTATTTACCTCTCCCGAAAACTGAGCATGCCGCATTCCCGGTTTTTCATCATTTTTTTCTTCGCAGTCCTATTCCTGTCCGCCTTCTCGGGGATTTCTTCATATTCCGCCGAAGAGCCGCCACCCTGGCCCCAAAGGGTATCGGACTATTACTCCTTCCTCTCGAATCCGGATGTTGCTGGGAAATACAGTTCATTCAACATCTTTTCTTCCACTCCTTGGCCTGTTGTTTACTCCAATGCTCCAGTTGACATTCTCTATTATCCCAACTTTGATTCGGAAATAGCTTCAAGATACGCTTCCGAATTCAGAAATTCCTCCAAAGCGCTGGTCTTTTATGACGAGTGCGGCGGGGGCCTTGAGTGCCCACCTTCTGACGTTCTCTGCCCCTCCCAAAAAGAACTTTTGTTTGACGTCCTCAACAGCTCGTTCAGCAAGATTGTCTTTTTCTCCCATGATGGCTGCCGTTATGCGCTCTTTGCGCGGCATGATAAGTGAATTGACTGCCGCGTGGCGACAAAAAGTTTATATTGTTCTTACTTCCTGAATTCTTGGGGTTTTGCCACCAGGCAGGAACGCTCTTCATATACGCTGTAGGGGTTTTGTGGGTGTTGTGGTAATATTGGCTGAAACGAGAAAGGCAAAGCTTTACGGTCTTTACGGCCTTCTTACTGTGCTCTTCTTATTCTCAGCTCTCTCAATCGTCTCCCTTTCACAAACCACATCACTCCTCAATGTGACCATAACCTCGGACAAAAATTCCTACTACTGTTATCCCTCCTGCACGGCGTTTGTCAA
>RFJB01000088.1 GCA_003695045.1 Candidatus Woesearchaeota archaeon
AAAAGCGAAATTCCGGAGCCGAACCCCCACTTGCTCACAAGCTCGTCCATGAACATCACAATGATGCCTCCAAGGAAGAGCTGAAACACAATAAGCAGCTGGAGCTGGAAATACACAGATGTTCCAATCAGTTCTGCGGGAGGCGCAAGTCCGCCCATAAAAACATAAATAAACGCCTCAAACCCAATAAAGAACACTCCCAGAAGCTTCTGCAATCCCTGAAACCGCATCTTGCCCTCGTGCGTGGTAAGGTCGAAATTTATGATGCCTGAACCGTTGAGGAGCTGCAGAACGATGGAAGCGGTAACCAGAGGACCTATTCCAAGAGACATGATGCTTCCAAAACGAGCACCAAGAATTATTGATAAGTACTCAAACTGCAGAAGCGCATTTGTTCCAAGACCAAAAAGGGGAATCATTCCCAGAACATAAAACAGAACAAGAGCTATGAGAGTCCACTTTAGCTTTTCCTTGAATGATAACCTTTTTTGCGTAGGGCCTGCCACTTCGGGCAGGTTCGCCAGCAAATCATCAAACCATGACATGATAAGGAATTACTCCTCCTGAGCGTCTGCTGCAGGAGATTCTTCGTTGCTCTCTTCCTGATCGGGCAGCACAACCTTCCCGCCCGCTTTTTCAACCTTGGCAATTGCCCTTTCTGTAGCGGCGCCAACCGTTATGGTCAATGCCTTTGTGATGCTTCCGCTTCCGAGCAGCTTTCCGAAGCCGAGCTGCGAAAGATTGACATCATTGCCCTTGACCTTTCCTGATTCAATCCACAGCGGAAGAATCCTCTCAAGCTCGCCAACATTGATTCCTATCACCGGCTTCTGGATTCCCTTCTTTTTGAATCCTCTTTTTCCCGGCTTGATTCCTTTAATCTGGAAGGTCTGCTTCTTGGAATCGCCCCTCTTTCCGCTGCCGGCGTTTCCTCTGCCCCCCCGGTTTCCGGCGCCCCTTCTCTTCTTCATGGAGCCGCCGCCGTGGGTTTTGCTTCCGCGCATCTTGACAACTTTCTTTCTTTTGAATTTGACCATAACAAAATCACCGTTTAGAGCATTCTCTCAATGAGTTCTTTGATTTTGTCTCCCCTGTCTCCAAGAGCGCCTCCGAGCTTGAAAGGAACTTTTATTCCCTTCCTTTCAAAACCTCCCCTTGGAGGGCTCAGCCGGAAGAACGGCTTGAGATTTCCCTCTTTGTCCTTCTCGCCGCGCTTCTCCTTGAGAAGCGAGTATGTTTCTTCCGATATCACACCGAACGTGACATAGTCCTTTACTTTTCTGAGCATGCCCCTTACCGAAGGAGAATCTGGAAAAACGCTGCAGTAATTCTTTCTGTGAAGGTGAAGCATCTTCAGAGTGTCTTCTACTTCGCCCCTCACATTAACAGGGCCTCTTATCCTTATGACAGCAACATACTGCTTGTTTTCAGCTGATTGTTCACTCATCTTTACCAGCACCTGCTCGTCCTTCAACAATGTTCAATGCAGCAAGATGCTGCGGCTGCACCTTTGTTGCCTGAAGCTTTCTCAGCGCTTCCATGGTTGCCTTTATGAGATTTGTCTTTGTCTTGGTGTGCCCTGAACTCTTCGCCCAGACATCCTTTATGCCTGCAAGCTTGAGAATCTTTGCAACCTCTTTCTCCACAACAAGACCGTTACCCTTTGGAGCGGGAATGAGTTTTATTGAAACCGAACCGCTCTTGCCTTCAACCTTGAAAGGAATCGAGTGGGGCGCCTTGCAGTTGCACTGCCATGAGCCGCAGCCCCTTCGTATCTTGATTATGCCGAGTTTTGCGTTTCTTATTGCCTTTTCTCTTGCGGGAACCGTCTCCTTGGACTTTCCGTAGCCAATGCCTACATATCCGTTTTCGTTACCCACAACAGCCATGGTTGCGAAGTGCGGCTTGTTACCCTCTCTTGTCTTCTTCTGGGTCTGCTTGAAAATCCTCTTTGCTCCGCCGCCAAACTTACCCTTTGACTGTCCTATCATGAGCAATTCTGATTTTATGTCCGGAAGAAGAATGTCGACTATCTCTGCTTCGAGAATCGGCTTTCCGCTGTCAAGGATTTCGTCAATATCCCTGATTTCTGCCGCTTTGACCTTCCTTCCTATCTCTGTTTTGGGATTCCAGTGAGCATAATCTGAAGCTATGTCCGACTTTGAGGCAGCAAACTCCTCGTCATCAGCGGGAGGAGCTTCCTCCACAACATCTGATTCCTCAACAGCTTCAACAACAATTTTTTCCTCGGTGCTGTCTTCCTCGACAGCATTCTTTTCTTCTTCCTTGACTTCTTTTTCCTTTGCCATTTTAGATCGTGCTTATCTTTTTCTTCAATTCTTCAACATCATTGGCGATTGACTGGGCTTCTTTTCTGAAAGAGGCAATGTGATTTCCTGAAGTTCTTTCGTCGTCCGGAAGCACGCTCTCATCATGGGGAATGTTGAGGCCGCCTTCCACAAGCCCCTTGAGCGCAGCAAAAATCCTTGAGCCCTTTACCGGCGTGTGGATTCCTATGTCGAGTATGAATTCTTCCCTTCCAAGTCCGGAAATCTTCTTTGCTGCGAGAAGGCCTGTCAGGTAGGCAGCAGGAGTGTTGCCGGTGGAGTGCTTCCAGCCGAGTTTTTTCAGCTCATCCGATTTAACAGTTGCCAGGACCTTATCGCCTGCCGGATGATAGTCCACTGCCTGAATGATGATGTGCTTGAGGGATTTCCTGACGACAATCCTCGTCTTTCCGCCCTTCAGCAGGTTAAGCCGTCTTTTATAGTTGGTTTTTCCTTCCCTGACCCTCCTGAAAGGAACGGTGTATCTCTTTCCGGTTTTCATTTTTAATCACTGATTATTCCCTTTTCTCCTCAAGATGAAGCTTCAGGTGCCTCTTGCTTCTGAAAAAGCCGCCTTTTGCCTTCCTGTAAAGGTCCTTGAATGTTTCGTTGGTAATCTTGTTTGCTTCCTTAAGCGATTTGAGCACCTTCCTCTGGAGGCGTATGCGCGCCATCCATGCTTCCTTTTTCGCCTGTCTTGCAGTCGCCTTTCCCTTTCGGCTTCCATGCCCTTTTCTCCTTCCCTTTCTCTTCTGCTCGTGAAGCTTTCGGGCTCTGCCCCGGGACGTGCTCCTGTCTGGCTTTCTCTGAATGGCTCCGCCGGCAATGAGGCCTTTAACATCTGCTTTTGTGATTGCCTCCTTTATCTCGTCAGCCCTCTCAGGGTCAAGCCTGACCTTTTTCGGAGAGGTCTTGAGTATCTGCGCAGCGAGCCTCTTTTGAACGCTTGTTTTCATAATCATTCACCGGATTTTCTTATTCCTTTGTTGTGAGCACCTTGTCAAGCTCCTTTTTCTCCTTGAGCTTCTTCTCTTCGTCGTCCTGCGCCTCTTCCTTCTCTTTCTTCTCCTTCTCTTCTGCTTTCTTCTTGAGCTCTTCCTTGGCTTTCTCCTTCTTCTTTGCCTTCTCTTCTTTCTCCTTCTTCTTAGCCGAGAGTTCGCCTTCAATCTTCTTCAGCAACTCCTCGGGCTGGCGCACATTGATAATCGTGAGCTTCATCTCAAGAGCAGCTTTCAGGAGTTCAAGCTTGCGCTTTTTTCCGATTCTTCCTGAAAACTCAACGCAGTGCGTTTTGGAATCAATCCCCTTGAGGTCCTCAATCCTTTCCACTTTGACAGGCACAAGCCCCCTGACCTTTCCCCTTTCGCTTTTGCTGCTCTTATAGCCGGTGCTGGGCGAAACGGGATATCCCTTCTTCTTCAGCCGCATCTTGGACTGCAGCCCCCTCGGGCGCCTCCAACTGGGTGAAAGCCGTGCTTTCTTGTGGCTGTCCTGCCTTCTGAATTCAGGTTTCTTCTTTGAGTTCATGAGCATCACGCTATTTTCTTGCTGTCCTTTTCAATTATGAAAATTCCGTCCTGGAATATTCGCCTGTCCCTGTTCTTTACCACAGTCAACTGTTCTATGTCAGCAGCCATCTGGCCCGCAATCTCCTTGTTGTTCGACTCAACAACCACTATGTCGCCTTCAACCTTGACCGCGGCGCCTTCTCTTATCTTTACCTTTCTCGGAACTTTCTCGCCGAGAAAGTTTTTTACCACAAACTCGTTGCCGCTGACCGAAACATTCATGGGAAAGTGTCCCGCGCAAATCTTGAGCTTGTAAGTGTAGCCCTCCTGAGCGCCTTTTATCAGGTTTCTGATGTGGGCCTTGAATGTTCCCATCAGTGTTTTTTCACGCTTTGTAGCGTTTTTTGAGCTTAAAACAACGGAGTTCCCATCAACTGCTATGCTGATTCTGGGAGCGAGGAGCTTCTTTCGGACCTCTCCCTTCGGTCCTTTAACAACTAACTCGTTGTTTTCATATGCTGCCTGGATTCCTTCCGGCAGGGTTATCTTCTCATTCATATCCTGTTTCATCTTTCATCAACATGACTTCTTAATAGCAATATGCGAGCAGTTTGCCTCCGATGCCTTTCTTCTTTGCATCTTCGTGCGTCATGAGTCCCTGAGGCGTTGACACGACAAGTATTCCAAAGTTCTTTGCCGGCAGGTATCTCTTCTCAAACTTCTCGAATTCAGTGACCTTCACGGGGAAGCGCGGCTTTACCGCTCCGCACTTGTTTATCCTGCCCAGCAGGTTTAGTACGAGCGAGTTTCCCTTGCTGTCTTCTATAATCTCGTAGGAGCCGACATAGTTGTTCTCCTGCAGGAGTTTCAGCACATTCTCAATAATCTTGTTCGTCGGCCTTATGACAATTTTCTTCTTCGCGACCTTCTCACTGTTCAGGATGTGAGACAACGCGTTTGCAAGCGGATCGTTGAGTGACATTTCTTCTTACACCTTCTTTACGAATACTTTTTGAATCCAAGTTCCAGTGCCGTTTCCCTGAAGCACTGTCTGCACATGTTGAGACCGTATTTTCTAATGTGGGCCCTGACTCTTCCGCACCTCTCGCACCTTCTCAGGGTAACTCCCGTCTTCCTCTCTTTGGGTGAATTGTGCTTCAGATACTTCTTCATCTTGGACGGCTTCGCCCGGAGCTGCTTCAGGGCCTTGCGATAATCACTGTAAGTCATCGTCTCCCACCTTTATTCCGAATTTTTCTTTCATGAACTCTATGGCTTCTTCCTTGCTTATCTTGTGATTTCTGTGAATGTGCCTGGGCGCAATCTTTCTCTTTTTTATCCTGAATCCCGGCCTTTCAAGAGTGATCGACACCTGAAGACCTATTATTCCTATCTCGGGGTCGTATTCAACGCCGGGAATGTCGATATACTCATGAATTCCGAAGGAAACATTTCCCTCGTTGTCAAAACAACTGGGCTTCAGCACATTGTTCTTGGCTTCCAGAAGGCGCTTTATCAGCGGCTCCACGTCCCTTCTGAGAGTGAGCTTGCATCCTATTGGAAGCCCGGGCCTGAGCCCCCAGGAAGGAACCCTCTTGTTTGTCTTTGTTTTTACAGGAGGTCTTCCCGCTATTTTTTCTATGAGCTTCATCCCCTTTTCGAGCTGCTTCTGGTCTTTTCCAGCTCCTATGTTGAATGTAAGCTTCTCAATCCGTATTTGTCTCATTGGATTCATTTCCTAATCACTCTTCTATTCTTCCTGCGGAATTGTTATCTCGGGCTTTTTCTTTCCTACAACGAATACAGTTTCCTTTGCAGTTTCAAAGGTCTTGTCGTCTTTCTTGACAATTACCTTGTCGCCCTGGACTTCTGCGACCTCTACGAGGAGGCCCATGTGCTTGCTTGACACAAGCAGAGCCAGAGAGCCCGGCTCAAGTTTGATGTGGCTTTTTATTTTCTGCTCGGGAAGTTCAAGCACAAGGGTGTCGCCAACATTGAATTCATCCTTTTCCACAAGGATGTTCCTTCCTGAACTCAGGTTCAGCTGGATTTTGTTTCCTTTGACAATCCTCTTGTTCTCCACCCGCACGGGCTTTATCTTTGCCTCTTTGACGTCAATCTCATGAGCAACGAGGGTTCCCTTGCTGTTGAAGAGAATCCTGTATGCCTTCTTAATCTGGGGAAACTCCACGGTGTCCATGAAGCCGACCATGAATTTAGGGCTCTTTCGCCTTACCTGGTCAACAAGGACCTCGCTTTTGTAAATGATCTTCTTCGCTTCTGCCGTGTTTTCAGCAACATTTATCATATTGGTAAGCATGAGCGCTAACGGAACTCCTTCTTCCAGCTTGTGCGCTCCGGGCTCGGGCATTGTAACAAATTTTGAGCCCTTGCGCTTCAAAGGCCAGCTCTTTGGAGCAGCAAGCTGCTTCAAGTGTCTCTTAACCATCTTTAACATCCTCTCCTTTTGAACCCTTGGCGGGTTTGCTAAGATTCTTCATTCTCTTCTTGTCGTCAAGGTTAAGCTCTGTAATCATCAGGTTTGACGGATCAAACGGAACCAGCGTCTTTGTGCCGTCCTTCTTTATTCTCTCAACCTTTGTCAGGAAAACGCGCCTCCTCTGCGAGTCAACGCGCTCAACCTTGCTTTCCTCTCCCTTAAAAGAGCCGCGCATAACCTTAACCTTGTCTCCGACGCGCACCCTGATGCTCCTGATGCCGTACTTCTCCCTTAATGCAGGGGCAAGATGGGATGCCATCGTCTTTGACGCAATATGATGCGGCATATTGTAAAGGTACTTCCTCTGCTTTCGAGGTTGTTTGCTTGACTTCCATGACGGTGAAAATGCTGATTTCATGATTATCCCTTTTTTACACGATTATTGATGCCACTTTGGCAACGCCGGGCCATTTTTCGCAGGCCTCCTTGGCAATCGGCCCCTTAAATATGGTTCCTTTCGGGTTGCCCTTGTCGTCCTTGAGAACAACAGCTGCGTTGTCCTCGAAGCTGATTCGGGTTCCATCTGCGCGTTTGTACTCCTTCTTCTGCCTCACTATGACTGCAAACACAACCTGCTTTCTCATGTCAGGCCTTCCTTTCTTCACAGATGCCATTACCAAATCACCGACTCCTGCTGCAGGCAACCTCCTTTTGGTTGTCTGCTTTCCCAGCACAGTGAATATCTTGAGCATCTTTGCTCCGGAATTATCACATGTGGGGACCAGCGACCCAACCGGAAGGGCTCTGGTAACCTTTGCAGGAACTGCTTTCATTCTTCATCTCCCTCTTTGCTTTTCTTGTCTTCCGAAGGAGCATCTTCTGCTTCCTTTTTCTTCTTGGTTTTTGGAAGGTCGTCTGATTCGAACTCTTTTATGAGCTTGGCTTCATCAAGCCCAAGCACCTGGATTACAACAAAGTGTTTCGTCTTTGACAGCGGCCTGCACTCAGCAATGAGCACCTTGTCGCCGTGTGAGGCGTCTATGCATGGAGGATTATGCGCCTGAACCCTGCTTCGCCTTTTTTCATACCTTTCATATTTCTGTATGGGCTTTCGTCTTTCCCACTCCACAACAACCGTTTTGTGCGTCTTGTCGGAAACTACAGTACCAACAAACTGTCTGCCCCTGACCTTAAGACTGCCGTGGAACGGGCAGTTCTCATCATCGCATGTCTTCTCGGGGGCTTTGACGTCAAGCCCGATGTTTTTAGCATTTGTCATCATTAAGCACCTGCAATCCTGTCCACAAACTTTCCAATCATTTCCTTTCCTTCGTATTTTTTTCCGTCCATTTCAAACGTGATTTGTGATTTTATGAGCTTTTTTATGCCTTCTTCTGTTCTCAGCACAATCATGTTTTTTGTTTCCTTAACGACCTTTCCTTTCATGCCGACAAGCTCTTTGTTATCTGATGCCAAGACCCTTATGTGCTTTCCAGTTATCTCCGCGAGTTTCTTTTTCCTTTCCATCGCTCTTCTACTTCAATAGTTTCTTCTGCGAAGCCCAGCTCCACAAGGGCGTTTTTTATCTTGTCCAGGTGGTCTCCCTGGAGTTCTATTATGCCCTTTTTTGCTGTGCCTCCGCATGCAAACTTGTTCTTGAGTTTCTTGGCAACCTCCTTTGCGTCAATGTTCTTTTCGTCAACTCCTGTTATTTCCGTGTAAACCTTTCCGAATTTCTTTTTTATCGTCCTTACTCTTATCTTGACGCTCTCCTTTGCGATTGTCTCGCAAACGCAGAGCTCAGTCGGCAAACCGCATTTAGTGCATATCTCACTCATGCTTTTTTTCTCCCCTTCGT
>RFJB01000089.1 GCA_003695045.1 Candidatus Woesearchaeota archaeon
ATGTTCAGTTTGTCTTTCACAGAAGAGAGAAAAAACAAATATTAAATAAAGCTAACTCAAATCACAACAGCCCAATGAAAAAGCCGATGAAAATTCTCGTAATCGTCAATGAGTATCCGCCCATGGCAGGGGGCGGCGGAAAATTCACAGAGGCCTTCGTAAAAGAGTTTGCCAGAAGCAAAGAGGTAAGCGAGGTATGCGTAATCACGGCGGAAACCGGGAAGAAGATTCCAACCCCAAAAGAAAAAAAGATTAAGATAATCCCCCTCAGAGCGGCATTTAGAAGAAATCCCAGGAAATCAAACAGCATAAACAGAATTCTGACGCCGTTTGTATTCATGTTCCAGGCGGTCAAAGCAGGAAGAAGGGAGCTGAAACGGAAGCGCTATGACCTCCTCTGGTCCGTGTTCTCCGTTCCTTCGGGAGTTGCGGGATCCGTTCTTTCAAGGGAGTCCGGCATACCGCATGCGGTAACAACAATAGGCACTGATGTGTATGAGCCCACAAAGTGGTATTCCCCGCACAGAAACTTAATCTACGGCTGGATAGTCAGGCAGGTTCTGAAAAGGGCGCATCTCATCACGGCAATATCAGAAGACATAAGAAAGAAGGTAATCAGGTATTTTAATCCGGACAGGCCTGTTATCACGGCCCACATAGGATTCACGCCCTTCCCTTTCAAGAAAGTCAGAAGGGAAAAGTTAGGTCTTGAAAAAAACGCCTATTACCTGATTTATGTAAACAGAATTGTGCCGCGAAAGGGCCACAAGTATCTCCTTGAAGCACTCAGCAGAATAAAAGACGAAAACATCAAACTAATCGTTGTGGGGGAGGGCCCTGAAAAAGAAAAACTCAGAGAACTCGCAAAAGAACTTCATGTGGAAAAAAGAGTTGTATGGACGGGTTATGTGAGCGAAGAGAAAAAATGGCAGCATCTTACGGCAAGCGACCTTTACGTTTCTTCCTCGCTTCATGAAGGATTCGGAATAAACATCCTTGAAGCGATGCACGCAGGCCTTCCTGTCGTGTCCACCAACAAGGGAGGCCAGACGGATTTTCTCGAGGAAGGGAAGAATGCGCTGCTGGTTGCTCCGAAAAGTCCTGAAGAGCTGTGCAGTGCAATCCTGAAACTGAGGAAGGACAACAAACTCGCAAAGGAAATGGCAAAACAGAACAAGGAGAAAGCAAAAGCGCTCACAACCCATGCCTGCGCCAATAATTATCTCCGGCTTTTTAAAAGAATCGCGCTAAACGGCCAAAAAGGCAAGCAGGAAAGGCCGCCCCGAAGAACAGGACTAAGGGAAAGATTAATATAAGATTGTGACATTTTACTCAAAGCTGTTGGGGGAAATCGGTCTTCGACGACTTTTGAAGCGAGTTCAGGAATACCTTGGCAGGACCAATAGACCACTTCGCAGTGACAATTAAACAAAAGGTTTAAATAGCAGAACAATATTCCAGCAGGGAATGCCCGACATTTCCGCAAAGAAATGTTTGAGGAGGTAAAAAAAATGAAAAAAGCAATTGTGATTCTGGCTCTTGCCGTTATGATGGCAAGTTCCGCAATGGGGGCGCTCCAGTTTACCCTTGCAGACAGCAATCTGAACGTGCCAAAGGGAGGAAGCGCATCAACAACCCTCTACGCATATGACGACACCACAGGAAACCCTGTGCCCAATGTAGTGGTTGACATTTCCCAGTACTGCAAGGAACAGGTCGCTCCGGAGTACAAGTGCAATGCAGGAGACACTTACAGCCCGAGCGAAGTAACAGTGATGGTCACTTCACCCACAGACGCAAACGGCGAAGCAACAGTCACAATAACCCATGACGGAAGCAGCGACGCTGGAAAGTATCATTACACCGTATGCGACTTTACCGGAGGAGAGTGTGAGGCAGGAGCTGCCGCCGTAACAGGCGACTTCTACATCCCTGAGTTCACAACCATCGGTGCAGGCCTTGCACTCATCGGAGCAGGACTCTACGCATACAGAAAAAAGAGGAACTAAAAGTTCCTCAAAATTTTTTGTTTTTTTAGTACACACATTTAATACAGGGGGCCTGGCAGTTTATTCTGTTCATCCCCTTTTTTTTTCAGAAATATATGGGGGCGCAAAACAATGAAAAGAACAATAATGCTTGTTCTCCTTATGGTTTCTCTATCGGCGACAGCTCTGGCTTTGCCGGTCAAAATAACCGCACCAGGAGAAGCATATGGACATCATGGAGCATGTTCCGGATGGAACGATTGCGGCGACGCGGAAACATGCGCTCAGAGGGCATGTGAAGAAAACGGATTCAACACGCTGGTCAGCTACGGCGAATCAAAGCCGTGCACAGAGTTTGACAACTGCAACCTGTTTTACAGGGGCGAAGGCGTTCAGTGCGGCTGGGGAAACTGGTGCGGAGTGATGGGCGTCACAGACATCTGGTGCGACGACCCGATGTATGACGGCGATTACCAGCTAGTATGCCACGAAGACCTCCCTCCGCAGGATAACCCTCCAGGAGGCGACGGTGAAGTGCCCGAGTTCACAACCATCGGTGCAGGCCTCGCACTCATCGGAGCAGGACTCTACGCATACAGAAAAAAGAGGAACTGAGTTCCTCGATTTTATTTATTTTAATTCTCTCTTTCTGGACCGGAAAACACTCACAAAGAAGAGTCGAACCACCATCAAGTGGCTACAATACAGAAAAGTATTTATACCCGTTATGGTTACTCCTTGAGAACTTTGTTTGAAGTTGGGGGGTCGCACAAAATGAAACGCTCTTTTGTTGGAATTCTTCTTGTTGCATTTATGGCTGTAAGCACAAGCGCAATGGCTGTCAGCCAATAC
>RFJB01000011.1 GCA_003695045.1 Candidatus Woesearchaeota archaeon
AGAGAACAGGTCAATCCTCGCCGGCTCCGACCGGAACTTTCCAACAAGGTTCATTGTCAAGCTCCTTCTCAAAGAAACAAAGCTCTGGAAGTACGGGTTCAGAGCTCTCAAGAAATAGCCCTCACACCAGAGGCACAAACACGAATGCTCCCTTGTCAGAATAGCTTATCCTTCCGTTTTTCTTTTTTCCCACGAGCATTCTCTGCGTTCCATAACCCACTGGAACGACTATTATGCCGTTGTCAGCGAGCTGCTCTTCAAGTGCCTGCGGAACTCCCTCTTCTGCTGCTGCGGTCACGATGATTCTGTCGTAAGGCGCTTCTTCAGGAAAGCCCTGTGTGCCGTCGCCGGCAACAACGGTTACGTTTTTTATGTTCAGTTCCTCAAGCTTCTTTTTTGCCTGCTCTGCCAGAGCAGGAATTCTCTCAACAGTTATTGCCTTGCGGGCAAGCTTTGAGAGCAGAGCGGCATTGTATCCTGATCCTGTGCCTATCTCGAGAACCTTGTCGTTTGGCCGGACATTGAGCCAGTCAAGCATCATTGCAACCGTTGTGGGCTGGCTTATCGTCTGCCCTTCCCCAATCGGCAGGGGGTAATCAGCGTATGCCTCGTCTTTCAGTTCAGGAGGGACAAAGTGTTCTCTCGGCACTTCCATGAATGCATCTATTACCTTTTGGCTTATTCCCATCCGGCGCCATTTTTCGGCAAGCAGCACTCTTTCTGGAATCATAGTTTATGATGTTGTTCTACCCGGATTTTAAGTTTTCTCCAAAATGTTATCACCGAAAAGTTTATAATTCTTAAAAGCACTTCGGCGTCATGCGAAGAAACAACGGCTACCTGGACCTGTTCCCATTTTATGACTACTTCAAATCCGAAAATGAAGAAGATGTGGACAGGTTTGAAAAAATAATCGCACATAACACAGGGATTCTTCAGGAGTGGTATGACAAAGACACCTCTTCTTTAGATGGCCTGTTTGAAAAAGAAGAAGCGCCCTCCCTGAGTGTTTTGGAAAGGGATGTGAGCGGATTACTCGCCTCCCTGGCAGGTCTGGAAGGTGCTGTAAGCACAAACATTGACGAATACCTTGATGCCGCCTACAAGGTTGCAGGACGGTTGGTTTACTATGAATCGCTCCGGGATGAAACTGCAAAGCCTGCCCGAGCAGTAGCGGGTTTCTTAGAACCCCTTTTTGGAGCTCTAAGAGAGAGCCCGGAGAAAATAAAAGAGTACATGGAAACCTTCTTCGATTCGTACTTTAAAAAAAGCACGGAGAGCATTCTGGCAAAACTTTGGGAGGGGATAAAAAAGATTGAGCCGCCTGATAAAGATTGGGCGCCTTTTGCAGAAGAACGATTTCTCCCCCTTGTCAGACAGCAAATACCTGAAATTCTGGCTGGTGATCTGACAGGGAATGAAATAGGGTTGTATTCTGTCCTTTTGACAACAAGGGTTCCAAACCGGTGGATTGTTGGAAAGGATGGCAAATATCCTTTTGTGCCTGAACATCTTTTTGTTCTTGCTTCCGCAGAATATCTCGCCAACAATCCCGACTATGAAGGCAGCAACCTTGAAAAGTGGGTTTCGGAGATATTTTTTGAACACCGCGGAGAGATAAGAACGGATTTCCTGAAAAACTTTACCGACATTCTTTCCAGAGGAGAGTTCATGCTTGGAAATCCTTTCGAGGAGAGGGCTGACGGAAGGCTTGTGAAAGAAGCGTACCGGTTTGCGCTTAAGAAAGTTGCGGAAAGGGACAAACCAATATTGCCTCCGGAGATAGCCGAATTGATTGGCAGGGTACAGAGAGTAAACATCATGCAAACCTGGGAAGATACCGACTTCGAAACTCTCCGTTTTTACCACTCCATCCTGCACCTCCTCAACTCCGTAGCATCAGACAAAGAGTTCTCCGATTTTGAACATCTTAAAATCTACAGGCAAAAGAGCCCTGACGAACTCTTCTTCAAGGCATATGTCCCTTCAGACATCAGCGATGTCTATTCAACCAAAGCAGAGTTTCTTCTCAAAAAAGCGAGGGGCGTTACCAGATACATGCAGGATGAGATTCTCAATTACAGAAACCTCATTAGAGAACTCTACAGAGATGTTGTCAGAAATAACAGAAATCCGTGGGAGGTTGCTAATTCAGTTTACGCGCTTTCAACAAGATTGCTGCTTGAACCCAGCTTTGAAGAGGTGCCTGATAACAGCCCGTTCGCCAAGCCGGAAGCAGATGAACTTTACAGGCGGCTCTCAGATATTGCCAGCCGGCGTACCCGAAGCGGAAAACTTCCTGTTGCGGCAATGAAGGCATGCGACATTTTCGGCATTCCGTATAATAAGCCGGCAAAAGATTAATAAACCATCAACACAGCATTTTTTCCGGTGATACCAATGCCAAACCCGATATGCCATGTTGAGATTCCTGTTTCCGATTTGAATGTTGCGAAAGAATTCTACGAGAAGGTCTTCGGCTGGAACGTTCACATAACGCAGGACATGACCTACGCCATGGGGGAAACAGGCCATGCAACCACCGTCGGCTTCCGCCTTGACGTTTCAACTCCTGACGACACAACGATAGTGCCGTTTATTGAAGTTGAGGACATGGACGGGATACTGGATAAGATAAGGGAAAACGGCGGGTCTCTTTCCAAAGGGCCGGAAGAGATTAAAGGAACCGGCACAAGGGCCGAGTTCAAGGACCCTTTTGACAACATCGTGGGATTGTGGAAGGTAAAAAGGGAGTGAGGGCTGAAGCCGCTTTTTCTTGTGCACCTCCGAAAAGTATTTATTCGAAAGTAGTTACCTTTGTTGCTTGAGCAGTGATGAGAAAAAAGTCCAATGCCAGAATAAAATACGACCCCTCCACCGGGCTTTACCTTGCTGACGGAAAGAGCTACTCCTTCTCCATGCAGGAAGAGAACGGGAAAAACCTGGGAATTGTTTACAGCGTTGTTCTTGAAGACAACGAAACCGGCCAGAAAGTTCTCCGGTTCTACCCGTTCAGGTACGGCAAGGACTCCTCAGGCAATTACATGATACGGGAACAGTTTGAGACAGAAGATTATGACGGACAAATAGTCCGGCCCGTGATGAGCGAAAAGCTCGGCCCGTGGGAGGGCACCAGAGGCCAGAACGCTTTCATGGCAATAGTGCATTACTTCTGGACAGGCAACGCAAAAGAGATTGTTGCGAACCCTATGAACAGAAAGCTTTACAAACACTACTCCAAACTGGGCTTTGAGGAAATTCCTGCAAACAAAATGATTGGAAACGAGGGAAACAAGATTTACATGAGATTAAACCTTGAAGAGCTGACAAGAGAATACTTCAAAGAATTCGAAGACCTATCTGAACTTTACCTGGCCTGACTGGAACTTCTGCATGAGCTTCTGCATGTTCCTTTCAGAGCCGCCCTTGAGCATCTTCATAAGCTTCTTGCTCTGCTTGTACTGCTTTATGAGTTCCCTCACTTCAGAAACAGAAGTGCCGGAACCACGGGCAACCCTCTCCGCTCTTGAACCGGTAACCTTTTCGGGATCTTCAAGTTCGTCCTTTGTCATGGAGTTCATCATGTGCTTCCATCTCTTGAGCTTATCCTCCTGAACTTTCAATGCCTCTTTCGGAAGCTTGAGCTGTCCCATGCCGGGAATCATCTCCATAATCTTGCCCAGCGGACCCATCTTGCTCATCGCCTCCATCTGCTGGTAGAGATCAATAAGGTTGAACTCGCCCTTGAGCATCTTCCTGCCGAGGTCTTCCGCCTGGTCCTCGTCAATGGCTTCTTTCGCCTTCTCAAGAAGCGTCTCAAGGTCGCCCATTCCAAGCAAGCGCGAAACAAAGTTCTTCGGCTTGAACTCTTCAAGGTCGTCGATTCTTTCGCCAACGCCGATGAACTTGACCGGAGCGTCAGTGATTGAGCACGCAACAAGAGCGCCTCCTCCTTTTGCCGTTCCGTCAAGCTTCGTGATTATTACGCCCGTAACATTCACTGTGTCGTGAAATGCCTGCGCCTGCTTTTCTGCCGCCTGTCCCACATCAGCGCCCATAACCAGCAGAGTTTCGTGCGGCTTCACGAGGGAGTTGATTTCTGACAACTCCTGAATCAGCTCGTCAGAGAGGGCATCCCTGCCTGCAGTGTCCACGATGAGAACATCAACATCCCTGAACTCTTTCGTCTGCATGGCATCCTGAAACTGCTCCCATATCTTAGCAGGGTTCTTTTCGGAAGGGTTCCCGAAAACAGGAACGTTTATCTTCGCACCCAGCTGCTTCAACTGTTCGTAAGCGGCAGGCCTCCACACGTCAAGCTGAACCATCGCAACCTTGAAGCCGCGCTTCTGAAAGAACTTTGCAAGCT
>RFJB01000090.1 GCA_003695045.1 Candidatus Woesearchaeota archaeon
CATAATTGATGTTGTAAAGGATTTTGGAAACATCCTTTTATGCACCAGTCATGATGAAAGAAAGGGCGTGATTGCCCTGGGAGGAAGCGTTTCAAAGCATCATGCTATACTATCAACACTTCTGAACGGGGGCGCAGAGTATGCTGTTTACCTTACCACAGCCCACAAGACATCAGGAAGCGTCTCAGGAGCAACAACAGACGAGGCAAAGTCGTGGGGCAAGGTAAAGGACGAGAGCGATGTTGCGACTGTAATAGGCGATGTTACGATTACCTTCCCTCTTATGATGATGTCCGTTCTCGACCGGCTTGATGAGGATGGTCTGCTGGGGAGAGAACCTGAAGCAGGGAAGAAAAAAGAGCCGTCCGGCGAAGTGGTGAGCAGAAATGCAAAATGCTAAGTTCATTCTTTCCAGAAAGAAGGCGGTGGAACAGTATAACAAGGTAAAGGCGCTTGCTGATGCTGTTTCTTACAGTTCAAAAACCAACCAGGACGTTACGCGAATTCTGGAGGATGAAACGGACAGCATGTTCAGCGTGCATTTCATCAACGAGCTTAAGCATGTCAAAGATATGTCCCGCGTTATTTTCCTGGCACAGGGCTGGACAGAGGATTTCATTAAAGACCTTGTTAACAGAGGAATAAAGAGTTTCATTGTGGACAACGAGTCAGACCTCGACATATTCCTGAAATTTCTGGAGGGCTATGACGGGAAGCTTAATCTCATGCTCAGGTTGAAGCTGAAAGAGATGACAATAAGGACCGAGAGATACTTTGTTTTCGGAATGCGCGCGGCAGTGATAAACAGGCGCATAAAAGAGTTGAGAAAACACCCGAAGATCAGCGAACTTGGAATTCACTTCCACCGAAAAACCCAGAACATGAGCGAATGGAATCTCAAGTACGAACTCTCGCAGATTATTGAAGAAGATACGCTGAAAGCCATAGATGTTATGAACATAGGGGGCGGCCTTCCTGCCGAATATGCAAACACAAACGTCAATGTTCTCGATTCCATAATCAAAAGAATAAACGAGCTAAGGGAATGGCTTCATTCCTACAACATAAAGATGATTATCGAGCCGGGAAGGTTCATTGCTGCGCCCGCAGCAAAGCTTGTGACTTACGTTATCGGAGTTCACGAGAACAACATAATAGTTAATGCATCGGTTTACAACAGCGATATGGATGCTATAATTGTTCCTGTGAAGCTCCTTGTGGAAGGCGAGCTTGAAAAGGGGCAGGGCGAGCCGTTTGTCATAAAGGGGATAACCCCCTGTTCCATGGATATATTCAGGTATCGGGTTTACCTCAATCGACCGAAGGTCGGAGACCGCATTGTTTTCCTTAATGCAGGGGCGTATAATTTCTCCTCGGATTTTTGTGACCTGGAAAAACTTCCGACTGAGGTTGTAGAATGATTCTCGCGGATGTTCACTGCCACCTTGCTGATGAGAACTTTGAAAAGCCGATGGACGAAATAATAGCTTCTGCCGAGAAAGAGGGAGTCAGGGCAATAGTGACTCACGGCCTCGGCCCGCAGGACAACAAGAAGCAGGTGGAACTCGCAAAAAGGTACGGCATAGTCAGGCCTGCGCTGGGTCTTTATCCTGGCGAAGCAGAAAATCTTTCGCCGGAAGATTTGAAAAGAGAGGCCGACTGGATAAGAAGCCGGAAGGGAATAGCTGCCGTTGGAGAGATAGGGCTGGACAAAAAGGAATCTCCTTCAGATGCTGCGTGGAAGAGGCAGCTGGCTGCCTTCAGGGAAATGCTTTCTGTCGCAGAAGACCTCAACAGGCCTGTAGTTGTGCATTCAAGAAAGGCGGAAAAGGACTGTCTGGATGAACTGAAAAGGTTTGAGGGAAAGGTTGTTATGCACTGCTTCGGGGGAAGCATGAAACTGCTGAAAGAAGGGCTTGACAGGGGCTACATGTTTTCTGTTCCCCCCATTGTGGTTTACAGCACGCACTTCCAGGAGCTTGTGCGAAGGACAGACATCTCGCACCTCCTGACTGAAACGGACGCTCCCTACCTGAGCCCTTTCAAGGACAGGATGAGCGAGCCCGCCTTTGTGAAATTGGCTGTCAAAAAGATTGCTGAGCTGAAGGGATTTGAGGTTGTTGACACGGCAAACAGCATTTTTCAGAACTTTATGAGGACGTTTTGAAATCTCTTGACTGGTTAGTTGTCACAGAATTATAAATAAGGGCTTCTGAATGAAAGGTTGATGGCTGTGAAAAAAGCGAATCCGCAACTGGTTCAGTACATAAAGGCGCAGCTTGAGGCCGGATATGACATTGGAGCCATAGAACAGGTTATTCTGAAGGCCGGATACAAGCAGGATGATGTTGATGCTGCAATTGACTCGGCTTTGATGGATGATGGCGTTGAGTCCGCAGGAAAGAAGAAAAAAACAGGCAAGAACAAAAAGATAGTGGCCTTTGCTGCCATCATCCTTTTGGTTGCTGCCCTTGGCGGGGGCGTTTTTTTCTGGCTGAACCAGAACGCAAGTTTAAACGCTGATTCTGATCTTCCCGTGGAAACAGCGCCGCCTGCTGTCGAGCCGCCTGTTGCAGAAGAAGAGGTTGTTCCAGAGAATATCCTGAATGCAAGCAGTGAAGAGCCGGAAAGCCCTCTTACTGAAGAGAATGTTACCTCTGAAGAGAACAGCACAGATAACGCGGAGGAAGAGGAGATAATGCCTGATGAATGGATTGGGCCGCCTGTCAAGGACCCTGATATGGACAACATTGTTGTTTTCCCAACAAACGGCGCTTACACCCTGCGTCCTGGCAAGAGCGCCGCAATAACAGTGAAGGTCCTGAGAACCGATTACATAGCAGACCTCCGGCCTAAGATAGATTGCGATTACATTCCTGTTGAGAAGTTTGCAACGTATGAATATGAAGGAAATGCCTCAGTGGATGAAATCGCAGAGGTTACCTTCGTATTCAAGGGTTCTGACAGCATTCTTTTCAGCGAGTGCCACTTTAAGCTCTCCGCAACGGACGCCCACGTGATAGACCATTTGTTCTATATTACTGTAAAAGAGGGCTGAAAGGGGAAAATTTTAAAAGAAGCAACAAAACTCAGGAAGATTGCTCGGGCCCGTGGTCTAGTGGTTATGACGTCGCCTTCACACGGCGGAGGTCCCCGGTTCAATTCCGGGCGGGCCCATGCGTATTCTGACTGATATTCCGGCAGGGATTGTCCTCTGACAAAAAAAGAGGCGGACTTTTGCTTTGGTGATGTCGCTGACGGATGAAGCGAGAATGAAGATTCTGTGAAGAAAAGAATATAAAACACGCCGTAAAGGATATGCGTATGAGCTTTTTTCGCTCCAAAAAGAGGTGGCTTCCAAAGAGGGCTTCCTCCCAGGTTGACTGGGCCATCAGTTTGGGAATTTTCCTCCTTTACATCGCCTGGTTTTTTATTCTCGCAAGGCCCATTTACGAGACAGACAACTCCCTTGAGACCATTGCCGAGTTTATTGCTGATGAGATTGTTGAGAACTCTTCATGGACTGTCTCAAAGATTCCCTTGTTTTTCAACTCAACTTACAGCGATGCCTTTGAGCCGGTTATTGCCGGTTTTCCTTTTGATTGGGACAATTCTTCTTTCACCATTTCTCCTGAGAGGTATTTCGCTGTTGACAGCGTTATGAACCGGCTGTATTCTGTGTATTCGACCAGCGGCGGAAACTTCACGGTGTGGCTGGTTCATTCGGAGGCAGATTATGAGGTGCCGTTCTTCAGCAAAGACTTGGAAGCCACAGAGAACTATGCCCGGATAACAGGCAAGGATTTTGAGGTCTCATTCTTGAACTCAAGCGTTTCCCAGGCAGAATACCGCAATGTTTTGAGAATAATCAATTACTCTCTTTTCATAAACGGCGCGGAGTTCATCGCAAACTGGTCCGACTTTTTCGGAAGGCCGGTTATAGCAAGGTATCTGTCGGGGACCGGGGATGCCAACCAGACCTTCATGATTTTCCCGGAGAGAAGCAGGATATTCTTTGATGTTTCAGCATCAGGATTCGTAGATAACACCATAACGCTTTCCTTTGCTCTTGACGATTATCCCAGCTACTATGCAAATCCGGATGCGATGGGCGATTTTAATTACTCTCTAAACGGCTGTGTTAATTCCTCGGGAGATTATCTTAAGATTTACAGCTCTCTTTCAGGAATTGTTTTCAGAACCGACAAAGAAGCATTTTATCGAATGTGCGCCATCAACCAGTCGGTTCTTTATCTCAATCTGACAGCAGAGGGGGACGGTCTGGAAGGAGTTATAATTTTTCATGACGCCTCTGAAAACCTGAGCACGTACTGGAGGCCGGTCAATTACGGAGTGGGCGTGGCAGTGAAGAGAAAGGGGCTGTCCCTTTCAAAAATTGAAGAACTGTCCGAAAAGAATTATGAGTTGGTAAAGGATTACTGGAACATTCCCGAAAATGTTGATTTCTCGTTTTCGCTCTACAATTCAAGTAATGAGGAGGTTGTTTCATTTGAGCCGGAGAGGCCTCTTGAAACGGACAATGTTTTCGCTGTGAAACGAAGCACAGGGATTGTCGACAAGTCCGGCGTTTGGAAGCCGTACACCCTGGTGGTGCGAGCATGGTAAAAATAATCGGCGAGCGCGCAAGAAGAAGAAACAAAAAGGGATACATGAGAACCATTGAAGCATTCAGTGCTGTGGTTATCACGTTTGTATTCATGATGTACGTAATTCCGCAGTATCAGGGAAACGAAGTGAGAAGGGAAAAGCTGAATGTTCTTCACGGGCTTGTCAATGACGACTCTTTCAGAAACTGCGTTCTGGAGCAGGACTCGTCGACTGCGCTGAACTGCACGAGGAGCGTGGTTTCCCGCGTTATTCCCCAAACGTACCGATTTAAGATTGACATTCAGGAAAGCGATGATTTTGAATACCCCGACCTTCCTGAAACAAGAGTTTTCTCCGAGAGTGTGATGATAGCAGGGAACACAACGCTCTACGACCCGAAGTATGTGAGGATTTATTACTGGCTGCGGTGAAATGCGAAAAATTAAATAATTGCTCAAACAGGAGAGAATGCATGATTATAACCATTGACACTGAGAAGGACGGCGTGAAAGAATTCAGGGCTGCGCTTAACCTTTTGAAGAGCCTGCTGAATGAGAGGGAGTCGCGCGAAGAGCCGGCAAACAGCAGCGGTGTCGTGAGCGATGAGGGAGCAACTGCATTTGGGAGTTTGTTCGGCAGTGAGGAAAGCAGCGCTCATGAAGAAAGGAAACAGCCCGAGGAGGAAAGCAGGCCGGACCAGATATTTCTCGAGCCGTACTGAGCATTCCAGTCGTATAAGGGCAACATTTTTAATATTAAATGGTGTGCCTCTCTCGTATGGAATCAAATAAGGGATATGAATTCCTGGAGCACACCGCGGATGTGAAGTTCAGGGCTTACGGCAGAACTCTTGATGAGGCGTTTGCCAATGCCGCACTTGCCGCCACGCACGTTCTCATAGAGCCGAGCAAGGTGAACTGCGCTGTTGCAAAGAAGATAAGCGTGAAGGCAAGCAGAAAGGACACTCTGCTTTACGAATTCCTGCAGGAG
>RFJB01000091.1 GCA_003695045.1 Candidatus Woesearchaeota archaeon
ACCTTGCGTAGGGGCACTCGACAAAGTCAACGTCAATGTTTCGCAGTATTACGTATGTGCGTATCATCTTTTCCGGAAGGAAGTAGAAGGGCTTTACGCGCGGAACGAACGAAGGGTCGGAAACAACGCCTGTCCTGGGCCCGAGGCGCGCGAGAAGGTCAATGTTGTTCTTCAGAAGGTTCAGGAAGATGTTCTGAAGTTCGTCGTCGAGGTTGTGGCCGGTTGCTAAAGCGTCAAAGCCGTGAGAGTGCTTGTTGAGGAGCTGCCTTCTGAAGACGCCGCAGACCCGACATGGAACAACGTCGTTCTTTGAAACGAAAGCGTCAAGGGAAGCGCCGTATTCGTCGGCAAAGGAGACAATCCTCAGGGGGATGTTGCGGGAAGAGCAGAACGAGCGGAGATGGTCAAGAGTTGAGTCGCGGTAGGAAGAGATGCCCTCGTCAATGGCAAGGGCTGAAACATTGAAGCCGAGCGATGAGAGAACATCAAGCAGGGCAACAGAGTCCTTGCCGCCCGATGCTGCGACAGCAACGCGGTCCTCTCTGGAGAAGAGAGAGTGTTTTTCTATGGTTTCAAGGGCTGTTTGCTGCACATGCTGTATGAGGTGCTCAGGACAGAGGGCAGGGTTTGAAAACACAGCGGTTGAAGAGCAGAGGGAGCATTTCATGGAGTGCAGGAAGAGGCAGGAGTATAAAAATCAACCGCCCGAAAGAACGGAGAGGAGCTTTACGGTGTCGCCGTTTGACAAGACAGTGTCCTCTGTCACGATTTCGTTGTTTCTGGAAATGATGACCTCCTCTATGTTGAGGTTGAGCTTTTTGACGAGGTCTATGGCAGGGCCTGAAAAGTCAAGGTCGAGCCATTTGGACTGCCGCTCTATGAAGACGCGCATGAAGGCACGGGAAAGGACAGGGTAAATAAACATTGCGAGAGGAGTTTCCCTTTTTCGGACTTAAAGAGAAAGAAAAGGAAAGAAATGCGAAAAAACAGGGAAAACATTTAAATAAGAGCAGGAGGAGGGAATGGGAATGATGGCATGGCAGAATACGCTTGCGAAATTCGTCAGGTTTGTTCTGATTAGCAAGCACTACGTCATGCCGGCCATCAAGACCTGCTGAGTCGTGCGGTAAACGCGGATTCCAGCACGGTCTTGAGACAATTTCTTTCCAACGCCCAAAAAGGCCTGTGGTGGAATCCCAGCCGCACCTCACGCAGACAAAAAAAGAAGAAAAAGGAGTGAGGTGATTGAAATAACCCCGCAGATCAACAGCGGAGAATGCGTAGTGTGCAGAGAGGCAATAACAAACCCCATATGCCCGGACTGCCTGGCAGCAGAGGCAAAGGTTTGGCTCAATGAGAACGCGCCAGACCTGACAGGGTTTGTATCAAAACCAGAAACAGTTACGAGGGCATTTCTGCACATCGCAAGCAAATGCGTGGTCTGCGGAAAGGAGATGTCAGTGTGTCCGCACTGCTACAGCAGGGACATATTCCAGGAGCTCGCGCAGGAAAGCCCGAGCACTGCCGCAAAGTTCGCGAGAGTGTTCAACTACGAGTTCGCAAAGCCGAGGGTGCCGTATTAGGCGCTTTCTTTTTTCTTATTTCTTTGCAAAGGCAAAGTAGAGGTTGATAGAGGCAAGAACAGAGGTAATGGTGTTGAGAAGAATGTAGACGGCATCCGCAATCAGAATGCTGTAGGCAAGAAGAAGAAAGCTGCCGATTGAGTAGATGATGAGAAAGCGAAGGTCTGTGTCCGTTTTCTTCTCGCGAAAGACCTTGACGGTCTGGGGAACCCACGACAAAGCGATGAAAAGAACGCCGAGAAAGCCGATAGTGGAAAGGAGGGTTGGCATAGGGGAGAAAGAAAGGGAGGGGGTTATAAAGGTTGCGGAAGAATTATTTTCAATATTGAAAAGAATAACGCAGAGGCTTATTCACTGGTCAGACGCAAAGAACAGGAATATAAAGCGGCATTTCCAATGGAAAACAAACCCCCTCCAAGGCGGAAAAAAAGAGGCAGAAAAAAGGGTTCCACAGGAAACAAAGGGGGCATATCAGCTGGGAAACACATGTTGGCTAATAAAAGTATTTATAAATAAGTTCATTTATAAGCATTAAAAAGGCATTAAAAATGCTCATTGCCGTTCAAGGGGGTGCCCGAAATGCCAAACGAGAAAACAAGCGAAAAGAAAGACATACAGGTCGTAAACATAGTCGTGTCCTCAAGCCTGGAGCATGATGTTCCGCTTGAGAAGATGGCAGCAACATTAAGCAACACAGAATACAATCCGGAGCAGTTCCCCGGGCTTGTGCTGAGGATAAAAGAGCCGAAAACAAGCGCACTCATATTCAGCTCAGGAAAGATAGTTTGCACCGGAGCAAAATCAATGAAGAAAGTGGAAGAGTCAATCCAGAAGATAATAGAGAGTTTGAAAAAGATTGACGTCAACATCACAATCAAGCCGAAAATCAACGTCCAGAACATAGTGGCATCCGGATCTGTAGGCATGGACCTCAACCTGAATGTTCTGGCAATGAAGCTGGAAAACACAGAATACGAGCCGGAGCAATTCCCGGGGCTTGTTTACAAACTGCCGGAAGCGAAAGCAACCTTCCTGCTCTTCTCAAACGGAAAGGTTGTCTGCACAGGCACAAAGAGCGAGGAAGAAGTCCACCAGGCAGTGGACAAGCTCGTGGAGAACCTCAAAAAGGTCCTCAAATAAACGCTGTCGCGATTAGCTGATTAACCCTTACACTTACACCCAGGAAACACAAAGTTTGCAAAGGGGGGCATGACGAGGCATAGCGGCAGCTCGCTAAAACGGAAAGATAAAGATGAGCGCAGACAAACCCCATGAAAGAAACGCACTGGAAGCCACAGAACAGATACGGCTGTTCCAGGAACTGTTTGACACGAACTACAAGGCAGCGCTCCTTGAAGCAGTCAGGAAAGGAGAAAGCTTTCTCGTGGTTGACTTTGCAGACATAGCAGTGTTCAATCCGGACCTGGCAGACCTCCTTCTTGATCAGCCCGAAGAAGTGCTTAGAGCGGCAGAAATAGCTATAGAGCAGTTCGACCTGCCGGAAGACAACCCCAAGATAGCGGTGAGGATAAAAAACCTGCCGAAAAGCCAGGAGATACTCATAAGGAATGTAAGGGCAAAACACATAGGAAAACTTCTCGCGTTTGAAGGCATAGTAAGGCAGAAGTCAGATGTAAGGCCTCAGGTAACGCAGGCAAAATTTGAGTGCCCGTCATGCGGAAACATAATAACCGTTCTCCAGATGGACAGCAAGTTCAAGGAGCCGACAAGATGCGGCTGCGGAAGGAAGGGAAAATTCCGGCTGGTGCACAAAGAGCTTGTTGACGCGCAGGGGCTCGTGCTTGAAGAAGCTCCTGAACGGCTGGAAGGAGGCGAACAGCCGAAGAGAATGAATGTGTTTCTCAAAAACGACCTTGTGAGCCCGATATCCGAAAAGAAAACAAACCCCGGACAGCACATCAAAATAACAGGCGTCGTAAAGGAAGTGCCGATAATCACAAAGAGCGGAAGCCAAAGCACGCGCTTTGACCTGCTGATAGAAGCGAACTATGTTGAATCAGTCGAAGAAGATTACTCGGACATCGTCATAACGCCGGAAGAAGAAGAGGAGATAATAGAGCTTTCAAAAGATCCGCAGCTGGTAAAGCGGCTGGTGAATTCTGTCGCGCCGAGCATATTCGGCCATGAAAAGATAAAGGAAGCGCTCGTAATGCAGATGGTCGGGGGAATGAAAAAGGAAAGGCAGGACGGCTCCGTAACAAGAGGGGACATACACATACTTCTCATAGGAGACCCCGGAGCAGGAAAGAGCCAGATGCTCAAGAGAGTGGCAAAGGTGGCTCCGAAAGCAAGATACGTTTCTGGAAAGGGTGCCTCCGGAGCAGGACTTTGCGTGAGTCCCGACAGCATTGTTCTGACAAACCCGGGCGGAATGGAAGCAATAAAAGAGGTGGTTGAGAAAAGTCCCGGAGAAGCAAGCGAATTCAGGGAAGGCGTGTGGAAGAAAGAAGGAGCAGAAATAAGAGTTCAGAGCATGGAAGAGAATCTGAAAATAACCTCAAAAAACCCTTCTGCACTGTGGAAGCTTAAGGCGCCGGAAAGAATGATAGAAATCACGCTGCAAAGCGGAAAGAAGATTGAAATTACTGCCAACACGAAACTGCTCACAATAGGAAAAGAAGGAATGGAATGGAAGAAAAGCATTGAAATCAAAGAGGGGGAATACATTGCAACTCCAAGGCGGTTAATCGGCGGAAGCGAGAAAAGAAAAGCAACAGTCCATCTCATAAAGTCAAACCCGGTGGTTCACGGCGTAAAAGAATTTGTCAGAAATCTTGCTGAAAAGCTTGCAAAAAAGTACGGAAGCAAGAGAGAAGCAGCAAGAATTCTGGGAATAAGAGAGGACAAACTCTACCATAGCTGGGTAGATGAAAAAGCGAGGGGAAACATAAAGCTGGAAGACCTGAGAAGGCTAAGCATGGAAGCCGGAGAGAGGTATGAGGACAAGGTAAGAATCGTGAGCCTTTACAATGGAAAGAAGCACAAGCTTCCAGCATACGTGAGCAAAAATCTTCTCTATGCAGCAGGGCTGATAGCAGGAGACGGAGACCTGAAAAGAAGCAGGAGCGGAAGCATAAGCGTGAGGC
>RFJB01000092.1 GCA_003695045.1 Candidatus Woesearchaeota archaeon
AGGTGCCTCTTATGATAGAACTCTTTACCGACATGGCAGCTCTTGAGAAGCTGGCAATTGATGTATCCTGGAAAGTTCTGGCTTCTGCTATTGTTTTCATTATCGGCAAGATATTCATCAAGTACATGGACAAGGTTCTTACCAGGATTTTTGACAAGACCGAATGGGACGAGGCGCTGGAAAAGTTCCTTCAGAGCCTTGCCAACGGCGTCGCATGGATTGTTGTTCTGCTTGTCATTTTGTCGATTTGGAACGTTGATATCGGACCCATGATTGCAAGTTTGGGGATTGCGGGCTTCGTTCTTGGCTTTGCTCTCAAGGACACTCTCGGGAATCTTGCTGCCGGAGCTATGATGCTCATTTACAAGCCCTTTACGGTGGGGCACTTTGTTGAAGTGAACGGAATAAAGGGAACTGTAAGGGCAATCGGCATAAGCGCATGCACCATTGATACGCCGGACAACAAAAGGGTGATAATTCCCAACGCCGGCGTGTGGGGAAATCCGATAATAAACTACTCTGCCAATTCAACAAGAAGGATTGATGTCAATGTGGGGATAAGCTATTCTGACGACATCGGCAAAGCAGTCGAGGTGGCACAAAAGCTTCTCAAAGAGGACAAGCTAGTTCTGGATGATCCCGAGCCGCTTGTTGCTGTTGACAGCCTCGGCGATTCTTCAGTCAATCTTACCCTCAGGTTCTGGGTTAAGAGGGAGGACTACCTCTCCCAAAAGTTCGCTATAACGAGAGCTATAAAGGAGGCGTTTGACAAGGCAGGAATAAGCATTCCCTTCCCGCAGAGGGACATTCACATTATTTCACCGGAGCCCGTTCAGACAAAGCCGCAAAAAAGGAAGAAGGAAACAGTCCCTTCGCAAGAAGAGAAGCTGTCCCAGAAGACATACGACGACGAATAATCACGCGCTGGCGTTGTCATCTTTCATGAGAAATCTCTTCTTGCATTCTTCATAACACAGCCACTGGGTGGTGTAGTCGTCTGTTATTACACTTGCGCACACGCCGGTGCATTTCGTGTATGCCTCTTCAGAGCTTATGCTTTCATCATTTGCGCTGTTGCTTCTTGAACATGCAGCCAACATCAAAGATGCCACAAGCAGAACGATTATCAGCAGGCGTTTGGTCATTTTTCCTTCTCCCTGATTTTTTTGAAGTATTCCTCTACAACAGGATTCTTTGATGGCGCTGCTTTAGGGCCGAGCGAGTAATACACTTTCTCTGCTTCGTTCCCCCACGAGTACTCTCCTTCCTCCCGCTTCACGCCATTCTCTCTGAATATGCCAAGTGCGGCGCCCTTCTTCAGATGGTAGTAAATGAGGCGCATGGTAACCCGCGGAAACAACTCTGTATAGTGTTTGTATATCTCATATCCGTATGCGCTGCCGAGATGGGATAGAATGTCCGTAATGTGCTGTCTTACCTCTGACTTGGGAGGCCTGCCCCTTTTCTTCAAAGGCCCTGGGTTCCCTCCGGGGAGGGGGTCTCTCGAAGGCATGCTTTTTTACGGAGAACAAGGGTTTAAATTATTTGCGGTATTTCCTTTCAATATTGAAAATTAGTTGCTCATATCAAATGGTTTTTATAACCCCTCTCCCTGCTCCAGCCCATGAAAACGGACTCCCGCATTTACCTTCTCTCGCTTGACCACCCTGAAATAGGCGCTGAAGAGGTCGTTGCTCTCACAAGAACTGCTCTCGGAAAACCGCCCTCCTGCTTTCAGGCAGGGGACCTCCTTATGGTTCAGGATTCCGTGTCCGGGCTCGGACAGCGCCTTGCCTACGCCAAAGCTGTCTGCAAGGTAGTTGCAGAGGCAACTCCCGAAACTCTTGCCGCCAGCATAAAAGGCATTGACTGGAACAGGCACATCAAGGGCTCTTTCAAGGCGGAGATACGCAGGGCGAGAAATTACATGAATGCACCTGTTGAATTGTCAGAGTCAGAACTCGGAGCGATGCTGTACGAAAATCTTGAAAGTCCTTCCGTGTCTCTTGAGAACCCCGACACAACATTCACACTCTTTGTCGCGGGCGAAAAATTGTTCCTTTCCCTGCTGGAAGAAAAAGTGCCGACCGACTTCATGCAGAGAAGGCCGCATTTAAGGCCTGTGATGCATCCGAGCAGCATACATCCGCGGCTTGCAAGGGCATGCGTGAACCTGACAGGTCTGCTGTCCGGAACCATCATGGACCCTTTCTGCGGAACAGGAGGAATACTCATAGAAGCCGGCCTGTTGGGATTCTCAATAAAGGGCTGCGACATAAAGCATCGTATGATAGAAGCATGCGAAAAAAACCTGAATCATTATAATCTCAAAGCAGAACTTTTTGTTGGAGACGCTCTTGCTGCAGAGCTGAATGCTGACGCAATAGTCACTGACATTCCATACGGCAGAAACACAACGCTGACAATGGATGCTGCTGAACTAGTCAATTCTTTCCTTTCACGGGAAACAACGGCAAAGAGAATGGTTCTGATGATTCCTGACACTCTACAGCCAGAAAAAATCAGATACGGAAACTGGTTGCTTGAGAAACAATTCACTCATTACATCCACAAGTCCCTCAGCAAGAGAATACTTGTTCTGAAGAAGAATTAACTTTCTTCTCCTCTGACAATCCTTCCGCAAACCCTCAGGCACTCCGCAACTTCTTTCGGGTTGATTTTCCTGCCTTCCCTCATAAACAGCAGGTAATCATTGTAGATGCGGATTATCTCACCCGCTTCGGGCAGATTCAGTTTTTCAACAAGCTCCGGCAGGTACTCCGGCACAGGGGGAGGCAACCTCCTTGCGTATTCCTCCTTAAGTTTCCAGGTCAATGCTCTAAGAGAATCCCCGACAACATGGCCTGCCATGTTGAAAGCGGACTCAAGCATGGCCTCTGCCCTGTTGTCCTTCTGCTCCGGCAGTTCACTTGCGGCTTTCTCCTCCTCTTTGGTTTCCATGCCTCCGAACTCATTCTGCGACTCCTTGTATGTCTGGATTATATTTGCCGGCTCTTCCTCCTCCTGCGCGGCGCTTTCCTCTGTTGTTTGCCCGAACTGTTCAGGACCCTCTTCATAGTCCTCTTTACTTTGCTGAACGTGCTGCTTTTCAGGAATCTCATTCCTGACCTCTTCTTTTTCATTAATGCTGATGTCCATCTTGGAAACCTCCCTCAAGGAATCTTCCTGCTCCTGTTTATCCGGAAGTTCTGCCTCTGGCAAGGGCTCGCTCTCAGGGCTGCCCGCGCTTTCTTCCATCTGAACTGCTTTCAGAACATAGACCTTGTTCCTAAGTATTGCCCATGTAATCTTCTGCTCGGCTCCGAGCTGCTTTCTGATTCTGTTTGCCATGACAGCAAGCTCTATCGCTTCCCTCTCGTCAAGCACCTGCGCCTGGCTTTTTCTCGGCGTCAGATCCTGCTTCACTATGTTGTCCGTCTCAATGTCCCTGACAAACTCGTAGCTCTTCTGCCTTACCTCTCTTCTTGTCACAAGCCGTTCCTCCACATTGACCCAGTAAGTGTCCGCGTTGTTAAGGTCCTCGGCAGAACTCTCCCTGAAACCCCAGTATGCATCAACAGTGAATTCCCCGGGGCTTGCCCTTTCATCAGCAGTCGAAACAACTCCTGATTTCTCCGGAATCACAATCTTCTGCACGAGTACAGACAGGGGAATCTTCGTAACGTCCTCCCCAAGAGAATTCATCATCTTAAGAACCTTGAGGGTAAACCTTGATGCCCAGCATGCCTGCACTGCCTTCGCAACCCTTTCCCTTCCGACAACATTGGAGAACATTCCGAACGTTCCCGGGAGTTCAGCTCCCTTTCCGAACCTTTCGGGGAGCGCCACGCTTGTTCTTACCACAACAGCAACGGGCCTTGAAGGGGCAAGCAGCGTCTGGCTGGTTTCTTCCTGGCGCACGCTCAGGGCTTCGTAATAATCCCCGATCTCCGCAAGCAGGCCTGAAGGCATGGGAGTGTTTATTATGAGTTTCTGTATCTCGTTGGCAATCCTCTGGGCATGCTCTTCATCCTCAAAATTGAGCACTGCGAGAAGATTCTCAATCTTTGAGCTTATATTGTTGATAAGCAGAAACCTCTCGTAAAGCTCAGGCATAACCACAAAGCCCAGGGGAACATTCCATCCCATATTCATTACTGTCCCAAGCACAGCAGCTTTTGTGCCTGCTTCCCTCTCGGAAGCAAGCGAGAGGTCCTTGAGCCATTTTATAAGTGCCATTTTACTGTTTATATCTCCTCTTTTTTCAGCAGCTCTTTAATCTCCTTAATTAATCTCCTACATTTTTCTATGCTCTCTGATGCAGTTTCAAAGTCCATTCTCCGACCGTAATAAGTCAGTGAATTGCGTTTGTATCTTAAATCCTCAAAGAGAGCATGCAGGTCTTCTCTTCTCATGACATCTCTAATATAATAGCCTATGCATAAATGGTTTAATATGTTGTAGCCCTTGATGAATGCCATTGCCTGAATGAGTTCCAGCAGCGAGGTGTAGTAATCTTCAAACACAAAATTGCAGTTTTTAGGCGTGATTTCACTGTTCAGGGAAATTCTTTCCTCTGCGGTCTCTATGAGGGATTTTGCCCTTGGCACATCAGGAGTGATCTTTCTTGCAGTTCCGTTCTCTTTGCACTCTTTCCAGTCCGCCCCTTTCACTTGAATACCTCAATGTAGCCGTTTAGTGTGATGCCGTTTATTATGTTGTTTGCAAGGTGAGGGTTCTTTATTTCATGAATGTTTTTGTGTTTGAAAATATGAATCTTTCTTTTTAACTTTGCTTCGAAGCTGTGCAGTTCAGGCGTCTTTTTTGAAGATGTTTCCAGGTACAGGTCTATATCACTTTCTTCCGTGTCCTCACCTCTGGAGTAAGAGCCGAAAAGCAATATTGTTGGATTGTGCAATTCTTCCTTGAGATAATCCACAAGACCGCTTTCGTAAAGCCGGCGTATGTTAAAGAGCTTTTTCTCGAGAATGTATTTTCTGTTTGTTCTTGCTGCTGTGTAGAAAAATACGCTTCCAATCTCGACCTTTGCGAGGATGCCTTCCTTTTCAAGTCGCTTGCACTGTTCTATGACGGACGGGAGTGACAGGTCAAGCTTCCTTTCTATCTCCCTCACTCTTAGCTTTTCGGAGGGGTGTGTGAAGAAAAACTCCTTTATGGCTCTCCTGGCATCTTTTCTTATCATGTGATATAATGTTATATCAATTGATATTTAAAGATATCGTTCAGCAGCAGGACTCTTTAAGAACTCTTTAATGGAAACTGTCCGATTTATGATAATTCCATGTGCTGTTTCTGTTTTTCATGGAAACCTTTTTTAACCACTGCTTTTTGGCGTCCTTTGTGCGGGGGTTTTCCGGCTTCCCTGCAGCAGGAGTGCGTCTGTTCAAGGCCGCTCAGCAATATGCCGCAACACGCTACATGACGAGGCAGCTGCTGTCAAGCTGCTGTTAAAATCAATGCAAATATGGAGGGGTAAACATGTCCGGTAACGAGAATAAAAACAAGTTTGTGTATTTCTTCGGCGACAAGGGAGCAGAAGGCAATGCTTCAATGAAAGACCTTCTTGGCGGAAAAGGAGCAAACCTTGCCGAAATGTCCTCGCTTGGAGTTCCGGTTCCTCCGGGTTTCACAATCAGCACAGAGGCGTGCGCGCTCTACCAGAAGGACAAGAAAACGCTCGACAAAATATGGGGTGAAGTCCTGAACAATCTCTCTCGTCTGGAGAAAGTTACAGGCAAAAAGTTCGGTTCTGAATCAGAGAACCCTGCCCCTCTTCTTGTGTCTGTCAGGTCAGGGGCGGCAATCAGCATGCCCGGGATGATGGACACCATACTCAATGTGGGGCTGAACGATTCCACCGTGCAGGTCCTCGCTTCTCTCACGCAAAACAGGCGCTTTGCGTATGACGCGTACAGGCGCCTCATTCAGATGTTCGGAGACGTCGTCATGGGCGTTGAGCATGCTCTCTTTGAGAACATCCTTGAGCAGGCAAGAGAAACAAGAGGGGTTGAGTACGACTACCAGCTGCTTCCGGAAGACCTTGAGCTGGTCATTTCAAAATACAAGGAACTCGTGAAAAAAGAAACAGGGAAGGAATTCCCGCAGGATGTTATGGTGCAGCTCAGGATGGCTGTTGAAGCGGTATTCAATTCATGGAACAATGAAAGAGCCATTGCCTACAGGAAGATACACAACATAACCGGCCTCAAGGGAACGGCTGTAAATGTTCAGTCAATGGTGTTCGGCAACATGGGGGATGACTCCGGAACCGGCGTGTGCTTCACGAGGTCGCCTTCAACGGGCGAAAACAAGTTTTACGGAGAGTTTCTCGTGAATGCCCAGGGAGAAGACGTTGTGGCAGGCATAAGAACCCCCGAGCCGGTGGAAAAACTTAAGGAAAAAATGCCCTTAATCTACGAGGAGCTTGTCAGCATAGCAAGGAAGCTTGAGAGCCATTTCAGGGACATGCAGGACATAGAATTCACCATAGAAAACGGAAAGCTCTTCATTCTTCAGAGCAGGACAGGCAAAAGAACAGCGGCTGCGGCCCTCAAGATAGCGATAGACATGGTAAACGAGGAACTAATATCCAAGGAAGAGGCAGTGCTCAGGGTTCAGCCGGAACAGCTCGACCAGCTTCTCCACAAGCAGTTTGACAGGGTGGCGCTTGAGAAGGCGCGCGCCCTTGCCAGGGGGCTGCCCGCTTCTCCGGGCGCTGCTGTCGGCAGGATTGTTTTTGATGCTGAAACAGCTGTTGAAAAGGCAAAGGAAGGGGAGAAAGTGATTCTCGTGAGAACCGAGACCTCTCCCGAGGATATCTCAGGAATGAGCGCAGCATCCGGAATTCTCACTTCAAGAGGCGGCATGACCTCCCACGCTGCTGTTGTCGCCAGGGGCATGGGAAAGTGCTGCGTTGCCGGATGCCAGGACGCTGCAATCAACGAGGACGAGAAAACTCTTAAGTTCTCTTCAGACCCTGAGGGAAGGGTTTTCAAAGAGGGCGACTTCCTCAGCATTGACGGCTCAACCGGCAGGGTGTATGAGGGCGAGCTTCCCACTGTTGATCCGGAACTGACAGGCGACTTCAAGACGCTTATGGAATGGGCTGATTCATTCCGCAGGTTGAATGTCAGGACAAATGCCGACACCCCGCACGACTCAAAGAGGGCTGTTGAGTTCGGAGCCGAGGGAATCGGTCTCTGCAGAACCGAGCACATGTTCTTTGAGGGAAAGAGAATCGTCGCTGTCAGGGAGATGATTCTTGCAGAAACTCCCGAGGAAAGGGAGAAAGCGCTTAACAAGATTCTTCCCTTCCAGCGCGACGACTTTGTCGGCATCTTCATGGCGATGGAGGACAGACCGGTCACGATACGGCTTCTTGACCCTCCTCTTCACGAGTTCCTTCCCTCAACAGAGCACGAGATAAAGGAAGTCGCTTCTGAAATGAATGTTTCCGAGCAAAAGCTCAGGTCCAAGGTTGAAGCCCTGAAAGAGTTCAACCCTATGCTGGGCCACAGGGGGTGCAGGTTGGGCATAACATTCCCTGAAATAACAAGGATGCAGTCAAGAGCGATATTTGAGGCAGCGCTTATCGCTTCGGAAAAGCTTGGCAGGCAGGTAAAGCCCGAGATTATGGTGCCTCTTGTCGGCAATGTTAACGAGTTTGTCAACCAAAAGAAAGTAATTGATGAAACGGCTGATGCAGTATTCAGGGAAAAGGGAAAATCAATCCCCTACCTTGTCGGCACCATGATTGAGGTTCCGAGAGCTGCGCTGACGGCAGATGAAATCGCACAGGAGGCAGAATTCTTCAGCTTCGGCACCAACGACCTGACGCAGATGACCATGGGCTTTTCAAGGGACGATGCGGGAAAGTTCCTTCCGCACTACATCGAGTCGGGCATTCTCCATGCAGATCCCTTTGCCACGCTTGATACAAACGGCGTGGGAAAGCTTGTTGAAATGGGCGTCAAGCTTGGAAGAAAATCAAGGCCAAATCTGAAGGTCGGCATATGCGGAGAGCATGGCGGGGATCCTGCATCAATAGAGTTCTGCCACAAGGCAGGGCTGGACTATGTTTCCTGCAGTCCTTTCAGGGTTCCAATAGCCCGGCTTGCGGCAGCCCAGGCAGCGCTCAAGGAAAAGTAAAATGGTCCGGCACATTATTTTTGACATGGACGGGCTTCTGGTAAACACCGAGCCCATGCACTATGAAGCGTGGAAGAAGGTGTTTGAGAAGCACGGCGCTTCACTGACAAAAGAGGTTTTCTCAGAGTTCGTAGGCAAGGGCAACGACTACGTGGCAGGGTGGCTTCTTGCAGGACAGGGCATACTTGCAACTCCCGAAGAGCTCATAGCAGAAAAAACAAGGTTTCTCAATGAATTCCTTGACAAGGTTGAGCCGATGCCTTACGCTGTCGAGCTTCTGGAGAAGCTCCGCAGTCAGAAGGGGCTGGTCCTGTCTGTTGCATCCTCATCGCAGAAGCAGGTCGTAGTGAGAATGCTTGAAGCAACAGGAATCTTAAAATTCTTTGACTTTCTCAACGCAGGAGATGAGGTTGAGAGGACGAAGCCGTCTCCGGACGTTTACC
>RFJB01000093.1 GCA_003695045.1 Candidatus Woesearchaeota archaeon
ATGCTATAGTATTCTTTAAAAATAAATTAATCAATTTTGTAAAAGACAAACCCATTTTTATGATGAGTGGTTCAATGTACCCTGGAGATAGGATAATGGGCAATCTACCAATCAGCGGAAATGATTTTGAACCTTTAACTGTTTTTTCTAAGGGGGAATATGTTATTTATATAACTGTAACAAACAAAAATACGGGTAATGTTGTTGCAATAGATAAACTTAATTTAATGATGGGTTAGAATCGCCCCGACTCTTCTTCTTTATTTTGCTTCGCACTCGATTGAAATACCCTTGAAATTACTTTGATTTTTTGCCTTCGGCACCATTACACTAAAATTCCGTCTTCACTTCGTTCAGAGAGCATAACAGCGATTAAGAGGAAACATCCCCTGGCCGGATTTTTCCCAAATTTCTTCCGCTTCGTTCCGCAAACTTCTCATGGTGCTGTTTTAAGCGAAACCATTTAAAATACTCCGCCTTTTCCCCCTTCCCATGTCAGGCGTCGCTCTTCGCAGTGCAAAGAAATCTTCTGTTCCGGTTTCAAGGAGGGGAAAGTCCTCCTCTGCCGGTTCGGTTTCCCCAAAAAAGAGCCGCTGTTCTCCTTTCTGGTTTTTTCTTTTCGCTGCCCTGTCTGTTTTCTTTCTTGTTCTTGCTCTCAAATATCTCTCTTCCACCATTCCCGCCCAGAAGTCAATGAAACTTCTCGCGGTTTCCGAAGCACCTAACGGTTCTCTGGTGGGAAGCGTGGCCGACCTCTCGCTTGTCGTCCGTTCCGGCTCCGGAAGGGTTTTCATCGACACTTTTCCTGTCACAAAGCTGGACACCCAGATTTCAACAAGGTTTGCCAAGGAGTTCGCGTGTTCCATTGCAAAGACGGATTGTTCTTCCAGGGATTTCTTTTACACCCTGCGCTCTTCCTCGCCTCTTGTGGGCGGTCCCAGCGCGGGTGCTGCCGCTTCTCTCCTGACTCTTGCAGTTCTTGACTCTCTGGACCTGCGCGACGATGTCCTTTTGACGGGAACCATTAACTCGGGAGGCATTATCGGTCCTGTCGGCGGCATTAAAGAGAAGATTGATGCCGCTTCAGAGGCCGGGGCTTCTGTTGTTCTTGTTCCGCAGGGCTCGTCCCTTCTTTACTCTTCCAACTTTTCAGGAAGGAACGATTCGCTGTTTTCTGTTGGGAATGCTACCAACTCTTCTGTTGCGGTCTCCGCGCTCAACATTTCTGATTATGCTTTAAGGAAGGGAATACGGCTTGTTGAGATTTCCAACCTTGAAGAAGCAGTGTGGTTTGCAACGGGCAGCAATTATTCCTTCCCTGTTCAGAACATCGAGCCGTCTCCTTACTATCTTGACCTGATGCGCTCTATCTCTTCGGAGATGTGCAACCGGACCTCGCGCTTGCTGCTTGATGTCAGGACGCTGGACCGGAATAATTCCTCGCACAGCATTTCAGGCAACAGCTCGGGCGAACCTTTAAAGGCCTCTCCTTATCAATTCTACATCAGGCAGGCGCTCAATCTTTCTTCGCAGGGCTTTTCCCTTCTCAACGATAAACGATTCTACGCTGCGGCTTCGCGTTGCTTCGGCGCGAACATCTACCTCAGGGCTGCTTACTATTCATGGTTGAACTTTTCTGTTCCTGAACTTGAGGAGAAGCTCTACGAAATAAAGGGTGCGCATGCCAAATTCTCTTCTGCGCTTCGGAACGTGGCGCGAAAATCAGTCACAGACCTTCAGACGTTTATCATTGTCGATGAGCGCGTTAGGGAGGCGTCAAAGTACATTTCGCTTGCTGAAGATTCGCTTGCCGTCAATGATTCGCAGTCGGCTGTTTATTATTCTGCCTATGCTATTGAGCGTCTGTACAGCGCCAAACTCTGGAGCAGGTTTTTCGGTCTTGGAACGCGAAGCGTTTCTCTTGACGAGTCCTCTCTCAGAGATTCGTGTCTCAAGAAACTCTCTGAAGCAGAGGAGAGAATTCAGTATGTCCGGTCTTTTATTCCCTTTTCGCTTTCAGAAACGCGCTCTGATCTGGAGAGCGCTTATGAAGCGTATGCTGATGGGAATTACGAACTCTGCCTTTTCAGGGCGAGCAAGTCGAAGGCAGAACTTGATGTGCTTGTGAGCGTTCTTAACATAAAAGAGTCGCAGATAAGTTCTCTTCTGGATGCCAAACTCAGGGTTGCTGAGAGGGTTATTGCGCAGGAAACCGCAAAGGGCAACTTTCCAATTCTCGGGTACAGCTATTTTCAGTATGCTTCCGCTCTTGCGCCTTCCGACAGGTATTCTGCTCTTCTTTATGCAGAATACGCTATAGAACTCAGCAACCTGGAGCTTTACTTTGACGTTGCTCGCAGGGAAGGGCTGGTTAAACTTTCGCCCCCTCTCGCGCTTTTCTTGTGCTCGCTGCTGGCTGGTTTCTTCGCCGGCTTCTCAGGAGTTTCCTGTTCTGCGCGCTTGTCGGCGGGGCGCCGGTCAAAGGGCAAAAAATAGATGGCTTTATCTCTTGTGCTTTTTGGCATTGCTCAGAATTCGGGAAAAAACCCTGGGAAAGTTCCGTCAACGTGTGTGACCACATCTCGGGAACTTTCCTGGGAAAAAAGAGGTGATTGGGTATTTTTTGTTTTCACTCTATAGTAGAGCAACTCATATATAAAGCTTTCGTTTTATAACGATTGCGGAGTGGTAACATTGGTTGCGTCTTTGTGCTATCTGTTGACGAACTCTTATAAATGTGTACTTTATCATATACTCAGCTCCTGTTCCGGGCAAGTCAATCATGGAGGAAAATGGTAAATTTGAAAATGGCAGAATGCAGAAAGTGCAGGTCAAGGAACGCACTTACGGAAACTGCCGGCGGCGGCTTCTGCAGCAAATGCTTTAAAGAAGTGATAGAACTCCGCCTGAAAAGCTCGCTGAAAAAGGCGGTTCCGAAAAAAGGCGAACTCTCATTCATCGTTCTTGATTCCCTTTCTGAGAACTTTTTGAAGCGTGTGAAGTTCCGCCCATTCAAACTTGAGTTTCATAATTTTCCTGATGTAACAAACAGGTGGTCGTGGAGAATCCCTTTCAGTCCGGAATTCGCATCCGGGTTCTCAGGCGATTATTATGTTGTTCTTCCGTGGACGGCCGAGGACTCTGCCGAGGTCCTTCTCGAGTCCCTCTCGTCTCAGAAGGCCTTCCGCCTTCCTTCATCATTCATTGCATTGTGGAAAGACGTGTCCGAGGAAGAAGCAGCCCTGTACGCTTCCCTCCTCGGCATTCCCTGGCGGAAAGCTCTGCCCCGCAGGAACCTATCCTTCTGGAAGCCGCTTATGGAAAATGACTCTTCGCTTTTGTTCGGCTTTCAGAAGTCGGCAGAAGAACTGATTCCTCTGATTCACGATTTATCTGTCAAGCCCGACGAGGTATGATGGCATGTCCCCCAAGCTGATATTCGGATTTGCAATGACTGTCCTTCTGGTAGGGATGTCTCTCGCCGTATTGACTGTCTTCAAAACAGGGCGTGATTTCTCGTCCGCGATCAACAACCGCTCAAACACATGGAGCATAGAAAACGTAGAGTCAAACAGGGGCGCATTCGCCCTTAAAAGAGTTTCATACTCATCCGACATCGACTGCTCCTCTGATGAGGGCGCTCCTGTGAACATAGAATTTGTTGTCAAGCCAAAGGAGATAACGCGGGGCTGCGAACTTTATCTGGACTACAAGTTTGTCAGGGAACTGGATCTGGATTCATACGATTGTTCCGGCTGCTCCCCGGACGAATCTGTTGCTTCTGCTGTTTCAACTCCCGCTCTGGATCCGCGCAGGAAGCACAAGGTCGAAATTTGCTGCGATGACATCTGCATAGAGCACCTTCTCGTGCCTTTTTGTGCGGACTGATTCTTTCACGCAAACAATTCCGGAAATGCCGGACATTTTTCATCCGCTGGCAGGTTATTCTTTTTAATGCATCATCCTCCGCGCTCTGCATGGCATGGTCTGCTTTCCACAGAATCGCATGGCGGATTCTTCTTGTGCTTTTTGTCGTCTCTGCGCTGATTGTATGTCAGCGCTTTCTTTCCCTCTCCGGCGCTTCAGCACCGCCCGTGCTAAAACATGACGCCGACTCTTCTTTGTCCGTTTTTCTATGCCCGCCCGCGAACTGCACAGAAACGCTTCACAACCTGATTATTCACAACAGAACATGGTCTTATGTCCGGTGCGCCTTATACGACCTTGATGACGAGACAATAATCTCCGACCTGCTTTCAGTTTCCAGGAACGCTTCTGTTGAGATTGTGCTTGACGAGGGTTCTCCTCCAATTCGGGAATTGGAGAACGCAGCCACAATAAGAAGGGAACACGGCAGGGGATTGATGCACAACAAATTCTGCCTCTTCTCCGCTCCCGACTACAAACTGCTTTTTACCGGTTCTTACAACCCCACAATGAACGCAAGAAAGAACTGGAACGTCATTGCCGTTTCCGACTCTGAAGAACTCTTCTCTCAGTACCTTGAAGAATTTAACGAGTTGTCCGGCGGAACATTTCACGGAGGAAAACCGTCAAAAATGGCTGTTGTGCGCCTTAACAATTCGATTGTCTTTGCAAGGTTCTGCCCTGAAGACGAGTGCGAATACTGGCTGGCAAAATCCATAGAAAGCGCATCGCGAAGCGTGTTCTTCTCTGTCTTCTCACTTACTTCAAAGAGGGTAAGCGCTGCCATTCTTGATGCCGCACTGAGAAACCTTTCCGTAAAAGGTTTTGCGGAGCCGTTTCAGTCCGGAAGGAAGCTTGTAGAGTCCCTTCAGCGCAGCGGAGTGGATGTTTCTTTTCTTGACACTCCCGGCATGCTTCATGCGAAACTCTTCATAATTGACAGTCGCCTCATAGTGACCGGCTCCTATAATCCGACTGCTTCTGCAAACGAAATAAACGACGAGAACCTCCTCTTCATAGAATCAGAGGAGCTCGCCGGGAATATTGAAAACTTGTGGAATAAGTCCTACTCCACCTTGACTGCAAGGTCATACTCTCCGTAGTAGTCCTCCCACTTGTGCGTTTTTTTCTGCGCCTGAATCCCGAACTCGTATGTGCCGCTTTCAATGCTGCTCTCCATGGGGACGCTGACTGCAATCTTCACTATCCTGTATTCTTTCGGGCTCAGGGTGAATTCTTCTCCGGTGTCTATCCAGTTCGTCATCTCCTCTTCGTTCAGCCCGATTATCGGCTGGTTTGATGGAGTGTATGCCCTCTTAAATGTTGCCTCCACTCTGAATGTCTCGTCTCTCACGCCGTTGTTCTTGACTCCAAGTGCTGTTTCAAAAGTTGTTCCCCTCCTCACGCTCTTGAACGCAGGGGACAACACAACAAATCTTGTTTTTACCTCTTCTTCAACATAGTTCATTGTTTCTTCTGAAAGAGGTATGAATTCCTGTTGAGTCCCTTCTTCAACTGTTTCTCCTTCCTGCACTGCTTCTTCTTCCTGTGCGGCTTCCTCGTCCGGTCCGGTGTTTTCTGCCGTGTTCTCTTCCTTTACTTCCTCTGTCTTGCACTCATAGCCGCACATTCCGTCTTTGCACACCCAGTTTCCCACGCACATTATGTGGGGCAGGCCTTCGCAGTCCTCAGGGACTGAGCATTTTCCTGTAAGATCTTCAACCTGTTTCTTGACTTCTTCAACGGCATCCTGCGCTTTCTTCTCTGCAGATTTCTTGCTGGCAAGCATTCCCGCTCCGAACGCGACAAGGAGAACTCCTGCAATTATAAGTACCAGAACGAGATTCTTCGTTTTGTCGGGCTTGTCCCCTTTCTTTTCTTCCTTGTCTGTTGTCCTCTTCTGCTTTTTCTCAGATTTTTTAGCCGTCTTCTTTTTCGTCATTCAAATCCCCCCGGGCAGTTTGTTTGCCATTTGATTTGGATGCATTCTCTCATGTTTTCTTTCATGTTTTTAAAACCCGCTGTCTCCATGCTGTTGCACGGTGCTCCGAAACCGCAGTCCTGTTGTGGAACAAAGCATAACATTTATAAATAATTAATGAGCCGCCAATCGCTGCATCCTAAATGCGTCGGTGGTCCAATGGCTAAGACTCCGGCCTTCCAAGCCGGCAATCCGGGTTCGAATCCCGGCCGACGCATA